>CAJOGG010000001.1 GCA_905234205.1 uncultured Synergistales bacterium
CGCGTAGAAATCTCCGAGCATATTTCCGCTTATCAGCGTACGTAACAGAATCCCAAGTATAATCGCTATAGCGCCTGCGTAGCCGAATACAGAAATTTGTTGTGCGAGCTTGCCGAGTTTTATTTGCAGAGGAGTTTTGCGTTGAGCTTCCTGAACTTCAAGAGCTAATTCGCCGAACAAAGTTTTATCGCCGACCACGGAAATTTTCGCGTAACCTTCTCCAGAACACACGACCGTACCGCGGTAAACGTAATATTTATTCAACAAGTCCTTGATGTCGTACTCTTCATTAGCAGCGTTGGGGATTTTCTCGGCCTCTTCGGTTTCGCCATTGAGTGCAGATTGGTCAACTTTTATTTCACCGTCAATAATTACTCCATCCGCAGGGATTTTGTCGCCAGCCTGTAAATAAATTACGTCGTCCTTAACAACTTCGCTAACGTGAATCTCATGAATACTTCCGTCACGAATCACTTTCGTTGTTTCTGAAGCTTCCTGTTGAGATTTCAAGAGTGAGGCTTTCTGCTCTTGCTTGTATTCAGTGATTGATGAGACGCTGCCAGCGATTACTATTGCAACAAAAATTCCAAACGGTTCAAACCATTCTGCACGGCCAAGGATAAACAAGACAACTTGAATCACGAGAGCAACCAACAAAATTATTATCATGGGGTCAGAAAGATTGCCCAAAAATTTCTTGAGCAAAGTTTCCCGCGGGAGTTCCGTTAAAGCGTTTGTGCCATATTTTTCTCGGTTAAGTTTGACCTCTGATTCTGTGAGGCCCTTAATATCATTCATGCAACATCATTCCTTTTCTTGTAAAATTTCCAGCATTTTATCATCATAGGCGTAGTCAATCACTCTGAAGCCCAAATTATCTTCCGCAGAAATATCCGCGCTGTTACTGATTAACATTTTCGCGATCTCATGACTGTATGGGTTAGTATAGTTTTCCGCAATGTACATTAACGGGGTTTGCTTGCTTGCGTTTCTATAGTTTACGTCAGCGCCGGCCTTGATTAGATTGGCGATAATGTCCGGGGAACATTGCACATAACCATCAAGAGCGAGTCCATATCGTCAGGTTCGTAAGAGTTTATGTTGTAGAAATCGAACAAGGCTTCATCGTCGGAGTCCTTCACGAAAATATCAGCTCCCTCACGAATCAGCAAAGCCATGCTATAGAAAGTCTCGTCCTCTTTCTCAATTGCGGCAATAGCAGCACACATTAAAGCCATCTCACCGTGGTTATCCTGTGCGTTAATCTCTGCTCCAGCCTTAAGCAGATACGAGATTGTCTCTTTGGAAGTATACGATTGATTGCAGGCCGCAAACATTAAAGCGTTCCAGCCGCCGTTGTTGCGTGCATTTACGTCAGCTCCGAGCCTGATTAGAGCTCCTATCAGCTTTGTATCCACAGTATTCCCGCCATCAGACAACAAAATCAGCGGTGTATTTCCATCTTTGTCACGTGCATTAACGTTCGCGCCTTTTTTCAGCAGGGACTCAAGAGTCACGGTGTTTAGTTTCTCTGCATTCTCATTAATCGCGTTGAATAAATCATCATCAGCATTTCCAAACGAGATTCCGGCATTAAGTATCACCGCCAGCACTAGCGCAAAAAGTTTAGCCTTTAGGGGCGTTATTGATAATCTCGCGCATTTCATCATCGTCTTCATTAACATAATAAAGTACGCCGTTGCCTTCGTTGTCTGTTTCATCAATATAGGCACCGTATTCGATTAACAGTCTTGCGATTTCGTGTGCATTATCATTCCAGTAATTCCCGGCTATGCACATTATTGCGGATTGCCCTAGCTTGTTTTGTGCGTTAACATTGACACCATCTTCAAGAAGCATTCTCACAATTTCCGTTTTTGTATTAGTTTGTCCCATGCAAGCATACATTAAGACAGTGTTTCCGGCGTGGTCAGAAATATCAACATCAGCTCCAGCTTCTAACAATGCCTTAATTGCTTCGGTCTTAGCGTTGTTCATGAAAGCATGCATTAACGGAGTGAGTCCATTTTCGTCTTCATAGTGAACATTAGCCCCACGCTTTAAGAGCGATTGAACTCTCTTGGCCGTCAACTTCTCTGGGGTCTGTTGTAAAGCTTTCATCAAGTCAAACGTGGCATCAGCGTAAGCAGCACCAGTCATTAACATAACTAAAACCAGCGCAATAAACTTTTTCATGATTACACCTCTATAAAAATAGCAGGAGAACTTTTGCTTATTCCCCTGCCATTAATGCTAACATTTTGCGAAATTAATTTCTTAGCCTTGATGATGAGCAAGCATTACTGCACCGGCGATTGAGAGTAATTTAGCTCTGGGCGAATCTGCACGGCTTGTGAGTACTACTGGAGCGGAAGCTCCGATAATTAAACCAGCTGTCTCACTTCCACGGGCAAAGAAGCTGATTGATTTCGCAAGCGCGTTACCAACTTCGATCTGCGGGACAAATAAGACATCAGCATGACCAGCAACTTGAGACTTAATATGCTTGATTCTTGCGGCTTCCTCGTCAATGGCGTTATCAAGTGCAAGAGGTCCATCAACGATACAATTCTTAATCTGGCCACGTGCATTCATTTGTACGAGTGCTGTAGCGTCAAGAGTGCAAGGCATATCGGGGTTGACCATTTCGACAGCGGCCAAGCAGGCAACTTTAGGACACTCAACACCAAGTGAACGGGCAAAGTTTACTGTGTTCTGAACTATATCGGCTTTCATCTTGAGATCGGGATACATGTTGAAAGCTCCGTCGGCAATGAAGATTACACGGTCATAGCCTGGGATTGAATGGAAATAGCAGTGTGAAATTGCTCTCTTACCAACTCTCAAGCCCACTTCTTTGTTGAGCATACCGCGGAGGAAATGATCTGTATGAAGTTGTCCCTTCATGTAAATATCAGCACGCTTTGACGATACTTCAGTTACAGCGACGACTCCACAGGCTGCTTCGTTAAGTTCTGGGATAATGTGATAATTTGCTTCACTTGCTCCAGCTTCAGCGATACAGGCTTTAATCTTTTCGGGATTTCCAACGAGTGTAGCGTCAATTAATCCAACTTTGCGGGCCTCTTCGATTGCTGAGATTAACCCAGTGTCTTCGGCCATGGCTACGGAAATGCGTTTGCGTCCCTTTTCGGTACAAAGCTTGGTTGCTTCTTCGATTAGCTGCGACAATGAACGAATTTGTTCCATGATGATTAATATACCTCCTAGTGAAATATTGCTTTATGAAAAACTTCAAAGCCTCATAGCGAAAGCTTTGATTATTCAAGCCACTGTTCTATATTCTTCATGTAAAGCTCGTATAATTTGCGAGTAACAGGCCCGGTTTTGCCATTTCCTATTACTGTGCTGCCGATCTTCACGATTGGAACGACCATTTTTATACTCCCTGTAACGAATGCCTCCGTGGCGTTGGGGCTGACTAATTCTGTCCATAACGGGCAACGCTCTTCAACTGTATAGCCTTCTTTTCTGGCAAGTTCAAGAATTGCTGTACGTGTTGTGCCTTTGAGAACTCTAGATAATGGCGCGGTAACGATTGTATTATTCTTGAGCACGAGGAAGAAATTAGCATGACCGGCTTCTGTAACTTCACCATCTGGACAATAAAGTACGTCATATGCTTCTTCAGGGATTCCGAATGTCGTCTGATAGTTTGTGCTCTTAACGCTTGGTTCGAGTCTTCCGTTGTGGATAGGCTCTAAGATTTTACCCTTCTCAAATTCTTCTGGAGTTGTAAATTCTGCGTCCTCGAATAACACAAAGAATCTTGGCTCAGGGAAAGTTCCTGTAGTTTTGTCGAAAATGTCGCCGCCTGTTAAGAACGTTCTGATTCTGACATCTCGGCCGACTTTTGCTATGCCTTCACGAACCACTTTTTTCATTAACTCAACATCAGGAAGATTGACCATGTTTAAGCTTTTCGCACTGTTCATGAATCTTTCCATGTGGGGAGTAAGCATTAAGGGCTTTAGATTGATTGACGCAAGAGCCTCAAATACTCCGACACCACGCTGAATGATTAAATCTGAAACGGGTAATTTTGCTTCTTCAGGCTCTACAAATTTTCCGTCAAAATAAGACAAGAATATCATTAAATTTTTCTCCTTCCATAAATTATTCCTTAGGGAGCTCACGAGGTCTGACAAACGGATCTACTTCACGATCTTGGCCGAATGACGCTTCAGCCTCTGGGAATGCCGTCAATGATAACGATAAACCAATTTTATCATCACCATCGACCCTCCTATCATTCTTATAGTATAGTTCCCACAACATACAGTCAGTAATCCATTGAATACTATAAATTATTTCGTCGACAAATGACTCGTATAAATCATAGCTACCCCTGAACACTAAGAATATTTCTTTGCCAGCAGGGACACGAATTTTTTGATGTAAGCGTTTACGATTCTTGTATTGATCCCAGTGCATAGGACTTTCTCCCCAGTAATATTGCCTCTCAAAAGCTGTCCCTAATTCAAACGCTCCTATTGTATAACGTAATCCCGTAAAACTCCTAAACATTTCATGGTCATCATTATCTTTATCGTAAAACCATACCGTGGCTTGATTGTTTGAAAATAATTCGATATTGTTCTTTTCACGCAACGTTTTCTCGTAATAAGTTCTTAAGCCTAATCCATAACGTAAAATTGCATCGCTATCAGGTTCTTGATAAATCGTCTCACGAAATCTTCCAAAAGCCGCATAAACTAGCGTCCATGAATTTAGCGAACTTTTATAGTATGGAGACGTAATAATCAATTCCGGCGCACGTTCTAACCTTCCCTTGAAATCTGTTTTGCTGTCTTTCTGATCGTCTATGTATTCGTTCTTTGACCAGTTTAACTGCGTTTCCCAGCCGCTTTTGAAACTGTAAATCAATGACACATACGGTCTCCAAACTTTATCGTCCCATTCCTCGTCCCATGAATAGTCAGCACCTGCAATTAGCGATAAATTTTTGCCTACCTGCTGACGAATTTTGAACATAGTTTCAATGCCAGACTCACTGAAGCCAGCTAAACCTATAGACGCTGAACCAGTATCCCAGCCAAAGGAACCAGTTACGCCTCCTCCCGAGCCTTTACTGCTGCTCTTTTGAAAATATGGAATGAACGAATAATCTATAGCTTTGCGTTCCAACTGAACAACGTAATCAAGAGGAGATGTGAATAGGTAAGTCTCGCCTAAGTATACGCGTGGTTTACGAGCAGTTAATTTTTTACCTGGAATAAACGAAATACTCTTTGACTCAAGCCTATAATGAGGGTGTTCGAGTGCACAAGTTGTAAGTGTTACGCTCTTTAGTTCCATTAAATAATCACTTTCCGAACCTTTTACCAAGCCTCGTTCCATTGCAATGTCCCAAGGTATAACGTTGAGTTCTGCACCAGAAACATAAAGCACACCGCCATCTTCTCCAACTGCTGCTTGAGTCAATGCGCCTCGCAACATTCCTTCCTGGCTATTGAGATCATAATTCAAAGTGTCGCCCTTAACAGCTCTTTGACCATTCGTAAGTATGATCTGACTTCCTGGTAAGGGCATTGCTTGAATTTGCTGCGTGTCAGCGTCATATTCGATACGTTCTGCCATTATAGTAGTGTCATTGTACGTTAAGATTGCGTTGCCTTCTGCATAGGCTTGGCCCGTTTCATCGTTGAAAGACACTCTATCAGCATTCAACGTAACTCTGTCAGCCGGAGTTGGTTGTCGCTCGATCTCTTGATATTCGTTAATGTAGTACTCGTCAAATTCTGCGGCTTCAGCAAAAACTTGCGAACAAAACAAATTTATGATACATAGACAAATTAATAATCTTCTATTCGCCTTACCCATTGGATTACGCCTCCCTGCTCTAATAATATCACGCCGGAGTTATCCATGCTTGCCTTAGGGGTGCGTAACAAGAATTCGTCATCATAGATTACAAAGCCTTCAGGGAATATAAATGTGTTGTTCTCTTGTTGCCAATTTAGCCTTGAGCTTTCAAGATTCCATGTTCTTTTTTCAGTTTGCATAGTTCCCAGAAGGCCAGTAACGCTGCCAATTTGTTGATCCAATGAGTAAACGCCAATATGTCCGAAGAAATACCATTCGCCTTTATCGCCGCTAAACTCTCTAAGAACGTCAAGCGATCTCATATTTATGGTATTGCCTTCACGATCAAGGTATGGGATTTTAACGTGCCATATGTCGCCAGAAATTTCGCGATTAAGCTGAATGTTTTCCATCATCATTCCTGGCATCTTCGACACACTTTGACGTAACAAATCGACGTTGAGATTCATATCACTCATAGCATACTGAACAAGAATTATTACTCCTATGAACAATAAGCACGTTATGACTCTAGCTTTTGAGATTTTAAGCTTCATAGTGTTTTAGAGTTAATGTTATTCGAGTGAAAATGCCTCACCAATGTATGCATACCACGCGAATTATTTACAACTTCAACCGGAATAGGCTGTGTATGTTCAGGAAGCTCGCTTTGGATTTCTCTTATTCTCTCTATTAACAAGTTCACGATTAATTTATCTTCCTCCTTGGGCGATAAAACTTTCTCTTCTTTAACGTTCTTATCATATGAATGTGATAAAGCCAGGGATAACTTCGCACACGCCGGGCCTATAAGCTCATATAAAACGCTTGAGGCAAGTATAACANNNNTATCTCCACCGAGAGTCCTAGCTCCTAATTCTGCAAGTCCTATGGCAACGCCAGCTTGAGGAATTAACGCTAATCCTAAATAATTTCGCACGAGTTTATCTTTGTGAGTCACGAAACAGCCAACGAATGCCCCAACGTACTTACCGGCTATTCTCACAAGAAAATATACTATACCCAACATTAACAATGATGTTCCGCCTTGATTGTTGCCACTTGTTAAAGCGCCCAAATCGAAGCATACTCCCGACCTAACGAAGAACAATAGCAATATGGGAGGGCTAAAATAATTCAACTGCTTGAATAATTTATCGTCATCAGTAATATTGATGTACACTGTTGCCATAAACATACAACCTAACAACGGGGATACGCCAAGCATTTCACATATACCGCAGAATCCAAACAGAACTGCCACGGAAATTATTAACCTATTGTCGGTAGATCTATTAGGAGGCAGCAAAATCTTCAGCAGCACTCCCAGAAATGAGCCTATTACAACACACGCAAGATTTATAAGCACAGGGGAAATCACTTGCTTGAGCTCGAAGCCAGACGTTCCGGAAGCACTTGAAGCCAACGCGATAGATATAGCTATGCTGTAAGCAATCAATCCCACAACGTCATCGAGTGCTACAACTTGAAGCAATGTGTTTACAAAATCACCATGAGCTCCAGTTTGTCGTATAGTCATCATTGTTGACGCCGGAGCAGTTGCAGAAGCAAGAGCAGCCAAGACCGTAGAGAACGCCAAATCCATTCGCAATACGTAATAAGCCGCAATAAACACAAACACCGATGCAACACACGCTTCTAGAACCGTTATGACCAAAACTTTAGAGCCATTGCCACGAAGAGCACTTAACCTGAAAAATTGCCCCGTGCTGAACGCTATGAAGGCCAAGGCAATGTTAGGAAGAAAGGCAGTATTGTCAGCAACGAAATCAGGCACGAGATTCAGACAGTATGGCCCTAGTAATATCCCGGTTATAATATAAGCTGTAACGTTCGGAAGTTTTAGGAGACGCGTTATCCTTGTTAGACCAAAACCGAACAAGAGCATCAATGCTACTGTTAAAATCCCTCCACTGGACGATGAACCAGCATGAAGAAGTTCAACTAACTGAGCAAACAATTTTCATTCTCTCCTTTCAACTTGTTTGCACACATAACAAAAAATTCAACCCCGCCGTCTCGCAACGTTGGGGGGATAAATTTCTATTAACGTATTGGAGAAGTATTCTAACACTTTTTCACGCGTTTACATTCAGCGTATTACGTAGCGAAAATTTCATATTGACACCAAAAAATTTCAGGTTATAATGTTTGACGTAACGAACAAATACGAAATGAACAATCAATCACGAAGACCTTAAACCTGCAAGAGGACTTTTGGATATAACGAATAAAGATGAATTGATGACCCTCGTTCTTGTTCGATCGTTTTTAGTTTTACCCCCCTCATTAAAGGTCGGCTTCTTATTCAGGAGTCAGACCTTGAATTTTATCTAAAACATCAGAATTTCACGGCTTCACGCACTGATTTCCCTGAAAACCCGCGATTTAGTAAACGTGTACGCAATTTAATGTCGCTTAAGCCGGTTTTTCGCCAGCTCTCCACAAGTTCACAAGCTCTTGAAATCTCGTCCTGTGATTCATTCAATGCTGTGTCAATGTCTTCACGTTCAACACCCTTGGCAGCAAGTTCATAAGATATTTTGGCGTTTCCCCATGAAAGATGCCCCTCAATGAACAATTTCGCATAACTCAAATCATCAATAAGGCCCATACCTTCGGCTTCAGTCATCAATAAATTAACATAACGCTGGTCAGAAAGTTTTGAGCGCAATAAAAAATCTTCAGCCTGTTTTCTGGTGCATGGTCGACGCAACGCAAAGCTGAAGAATTTTTCCCGAACGTCTTTGTAGGTTACACTAGTTGCTTTCGTGTTCGTCATTCACATTTTTGTCGTCAACGTTATCTGAGGCCATTTCCTCGTCAATATCCTGCTGTGCCCTATCAAGAACATTTCCTAGATCCATCAAAAGAGACACAGAATTTTTGAGGAACTGCTGCTTCTGAAGATGTAAGAATCGTATTTGCTTCTCATAGTCAGCGATTTGCTTCTCTGCGTCAGATATAAGCCTTTGAGCTTCAGCGCGTGCTTTTATCAAAATTTCGTCGGCCTTATCTTGAGCTTCGCGTCTCTGGCTTTCAAGTTCATGTTCTATATTTGCTCGTGATTGTTCGGCTTGAACTTTTCTATTCTGTGAGGCTTGAATGATTTCGTTGGCTCTATTTTCGGCTTTGGCAACAATTTCGTCGGCTCTTCTGTCAGCTTCGTCAACACGTTCCTGAACTTTTCCATCAGCTTCTGCTATGTGTTTCTCGGCCTCAACTTGAGCATCAGCAATAATTTTTTCAGCGTTAACTTTAGCTTGCTCCTCCATGTCCTGCGCAGCTTTGCGAGCCTGAATCAAAGCGTCCTTAATTGCGTCGGTCATGCCCTCCTGTTTCTTAACGAATGCTTCAAGCTCTTGGACTCGAGCTTCTTTTTCGTCGAGTTGTATGGTATAAGCCTCAAGATCGTCTGCCACTTGATTTAAGAAATCTTCAACTTCAGGCACAGAATATCCGCCGAATTTTACTTTCTTGAAAACTTTTACTTCAACGTCTTTAGCTGTGAGTAAATCGCTCATTCCTGGTCGCTCCCTTCTGGCCATATTTCACACATATTAGTACGAGGCGTCAATAAATACTGTGAAGGCTCAATAAATTTCATTTCACCACTGCGGGCAAAAGCTACTCCACCCATGAACGTGATAAAGTCTTTGCCTTCTTCCTCAAATTGTCGTTGGTTTACGTTATGAAGATCGATAAGAATCATAGCGCCTTCGTTGAAAGCATCGCACAGTCTTTTTCTGTCATTGTTAAGTACAGGACCGTTGTAGTTGTAGATTATTATCTTCCCAGACATTCCGCCAGAACCTGAACGCGATGAATCCGATCTACGACTTGTAGTTTTGCGCCTGTCTTCAGTGTAATCTTCCTTGTCTTCATAATCGTCATCTTCATTCTCAAAGCCAAACATACGCATTATGTTCAAAGAATATCCCTCCCGTTAAATCTATTACATTCGCTTGTTGATAAATATATCACGAATTTTCATTTTTATTGCTGAAAAATTTTTGAGGTTTACATGAATAAAAGTTCACTTATTAATTTCAAGCTGAAAATAGATTTACAGATTCAAGAATTTGTGTATAATATCACGCGTTAAACTAGAAATAAATTTTGACGGAGGAGAGTCACAATCATGAAGAAACTTTTTGTAGCAGCAGTGTTAATGTCATTCATGGCAAGCGCATGTTTTGCAGACGGATTGAATATTTCCAAGCCTAGTGAGTTTGTGAATTACAAGATCGGTACACAAAGAGGAACCATAGCCGAGGGAATAGCCAAAGATATGTTGGGCGACAAAGCTAAGGAACAACTTACGACTTACGAAAAAGCCACAGACGTCATTCAGGCTCTTAAGGTTGGAAAAATTCAGGGCGCGATCATGGACGAAGCACCAGCAATTCAATTTTACAAGAACGATCCTGAAGTGTTGAAGATTTTGCCAGAGCCTCTCACAACTGAACAATATGCAATCGGATTCAAGCAGGGAAACAAAGAACTATTAGAGCAAGTTAATAAAGCTCTCGCTGAGATCAAAGCCGACGGATCACTCGAGAAAATCATGTTGAAGTATAAAGAAGACCCCACAGCCGCAAAACCTGAAGACATTGACCTTCACAAAGGAGCTAAGGGCGGGAAATTATATCTTGGAACAGAGTCAGGCTTCCCTCCTTACGACATTAAAGTTGGGGACGGGTACACTGGAATAGATATTGAAATGTGCGCACTTATCGCCGGGAAACTTGGTAAGGAACTCGAAATTATCGCTTATCCGTTCGACTCGTTGTTTATGGCTGTGAACAGTGGTAAGGTTGATATGATTTGTGCAGGCATTACAGTGAACGAGGAGAGGAAATTGTTCACTGACTTCTCTGATCCATATGAAGACGCCAAGCAAGTTGCAGTAGTTTTAGTTAAAGATTACAAAGCTGACTAATAATTCACTCATTCACAATTTTTATTACAAACAACAAAACCCCGACGTAACAGCCGGGGCTTTATTTATCTGAAGGAGGTGCGGTTTACTCTGCAAGCTTCTTTAATGCTTCGACTCTAGCTTTCTGTGCCTCAACCTGTGCTTCAAGATAGGCAAGCTGGTCTTCTTCGGTCTTGACTGATTGTGTGAAACGCTCCGAGAATTTATCGGATAATGATTTCAAGTTAGCAAAATCTGCTTTGAGATCTGCAACATCTGGAAGTCCTCCCTGTTCAAGCTTCGTGATTCTCTGCTCAAGAGCTGTCATTCCTGCTTTGACTTCATCAAGTCTGGGAGTGAATTTACTCTGGAGAATCGTCCACATAATATTAAGTGCAAGGATCACACATACAATTCCGATAATTATCGCTTTCTTCTTGTCTACAGCTTTCTGTTCGCTCATTGTGATTCAACCTCCGTTCTTCACGCAATAAACAAAAGAGGCCCCAATATTTCCGAGCCTCCGTGATTTTCATGATTAATTCGATTACTTAACTTCGACGTCTGCGCCAGCTTCAGTAAGTTTCTTCTTAAGTTCTTCAGCCTCTTCCTTGGAAACGCCCTCTTTGATATTCTTCGGGGGGTTGTCAACAAGTTCTTTCGCTTCTTTGAGGCCAAGTGATGTGATCTCGCGTACTACTTTGATAACTGCGATCTTGTTTGCGCCAGGGCCTTTGTAGACGACGTCGAACTCTGTTTTCTCCTCAGCAGGAGCAGCAGCCGCACCAGCACCAGGCATAGCAGCCATCATAACGGGAGCAGCTGCAGCTGATACGCCGAATTTTTCCTCAAGAGCCTTTACAAGTTCTGCAAGCTCAAGTACTGACATTTCTTCAATAGCCTTAATTAATTCTTCATGTGCCATAATAAATTTTTCCTCCATAATGTTATAAATAATATTTCGATCGCAACACTAAAATTATGCTGCTGATTCTTCCTTCTTGTCCTTGATCTGTGCGAGGACAGTAACAAAATTGCGCATTGTTCCGGCCAAAACGTTGACGAGTCCAGAAATAGGAGCTGCGATAGTTCTGACAACCTGACCACGTAAAACGTCTTTTGACGGGAGATCCGCGAGTGCCATAAGCTGATTGAGATCAAGCTGTTGACTCTCAAGCAATCCACCTTTGAGAATAAAAGCTTTTTGCGATTTATCGTTGGCATATTCCTTGAGGACTTTAGCGACTGCAACAGGGTCATCATAGCATAACGCGTAAATATTCGGGCCTGCCATCATGCTCTCGGGCAAAGCTGCTAATCCGGCTTCCTTCATTGCTATTGCGAACAAAGTATTCTTTGCAACTTTTAACTCTCCACCGGCTTCTCTGACCTTTGCTCTTAACATCGTGCTTTGAGCCACTGTCATTCCGCGATATTCCCCTACGAAAACGGCTTTACTCTTGCTAAGTTTTGCTTTCAGACCGTCAACGAGATCGTATTTTACTTTTGCTGGCATTTATTCATTCACCTCCTTCAATGCTCTTCACAAAAAAGCTCCCCCGAATTATATCAGGAGAGCATCATTGACACACTTAATTATTACTTCTCTCCTGGGCAGGATATTGAGCGTTAAGCACCTGCTGTCTTAGGATTTTATAGACTTCAACGAAAAATTTTTACAGTGCTAATTCTTTCTGTGCAACTGCCGGATCAACTGCGATACCAGGTCCCATCGTCGGAGCTATTGCTATACTCTTAACGTACGTACCTTTTACGGACGCTGGACGAGCTTTATAAATCGCCTGTAACAAAGCTTTCACGTTGTCATAAAGTTGATCTACAGTGAACTCCTTACGGCCTGCAGCGTTGTGAGTGATGCCTGCTTTATCTGCTCTGAACTCAACACGACCGGCCTTAATTTCTTTTACAGCGTTTGCAAGCTCAAATGTAACTGTACCGGTTTTAGCACTTGGCATTAAGCCACGAGGGCCAAGAACTTTTCCTAAACGTCCAACGGATTTCATCATGTCAGGAGTTGCGATTACGGCATCAAAATCCATAAAGCCTCCCTGAATCTGCTGAACCATATCGTCTCCGCCAACTATATCCGCGCCAGCGTCTTGAGCTTCCTTAATTTTCTCGCCCTGTGTGATTACGAGAACTTTCTTAGTTACACCCGTACCATGAGGAAGTGAGACTGTGCTTCTAACTTGTTGGTCAGCGTGTCTTGGGTCAATTCCTAAACGGACGTGAACTTCAATGCTCTCGTTAAACTTTGCAGTTGCTACACTCTTAAAAAGCTCCACAGCCTCACGAAGTCCGTATAATTTCCCGGCTTCAATCTTCTCTGCAGCTTCTCTATATCGTTTACTTCTCTTCATTATCCTACCTCCTGTGGTCGATTACGAGTTGATGAACTCTCCCACTTGTCCCTGTTAGTCTACGACTTCGAGTCCCATTGAACGTGCTGTGCCTTCGATCATTCGCATAGCGGCTTCAACGTCATTGGCGTTAAGGTCTTTCATCTTCATTTCTGCGATCTCACGAACTTTAGCGCGTGCAATTTTTCCGACTTTGGTCTTGTTGGGAACGCCTGAACCTGATTCAATGCCTACAGCTTTCTTGAGCAACACTGCGGCTGGCGGAGTCTTAAGCTCGAACGTGAAACTTCTGTCGGCATAAACAGTAATAACTGCTGGGATAATTAATCCTGCCTGATCTGAAGTCTTAGCATTGAACTGCTTGCAGAACTCCATAATGTTTACGCCGTGTTGACCAAGTGCGGGGCCTACAGGGGGCGCGGGTGTCGCTTTACCGGCTGGCAGTTGTAATTTTATCTGCCCTACAACTTTCTTAGCCATGATAAAAATTTTTCCTTTCTGTCTGTGTTATCTATGAGTGCAAAATATTTTTGCCTAAATTTTCTCTAGTGCTTTGTAGTCCGTCTCCAGTACTGCACCACCAAGAACTTCACTCTTGAATTTAACGCGGCCCTTATTCATGTTGACTTCAACAACTGGACCAGTAAATCCCTTCATTTCGCCCTCAGCTATTACTCGTACAGTATCTCCGGGCTTCAGGTCTAATTCTACTTTGAGGTTCTCTTCGTCCTTCTTCATGCCGTTCATGATCCTGTCAACTTCATCTTGCGACAAAGGGATAGGATGTGTACCGGCACCAATAAAGCCTGTTACTCCGGGTGTGTGCCTTACAGCGTACCATGATTGTTCATCAAGAATCATTTCAACCATGACATAACTAGGATATAACTTGCGCGTTACTTCTTTGCTCTTTCCGTCTTTGATTACTACACGAGTCTCTGTAGGGACTAGGACATTAAAAATTTTATCCTGCATGTTCATGGCCGCAATGCGCTGACGCAAATCAGCTTCTACCCTTTTCTCATAACTTGCATACGTCTGAACAACGTACCATTGACGATCGCCCGGCATCTTGTCTTATCCCTAACCCAATAATGCGCGGAACAGCCACGCAAGAACGAAATCAATAAGCCCAAGATACAACGATACACAAAGCGTGAAAACTATTACGACTAATGTCCAATACCATATCTGCCTTCTTGTCGGCCAAGTAACTTTCTTAAGCTCGGCTTTTGCTTCTCTGATGAAATTCTTGAGTGAAGACAGCTTTGAAGGTTTCTCGATTGCTTTTGCCATTGTTAATCTATCCTCATAAAAATGGCAGGCCCGGTAGGACTCGAACCTACAGCCCCCGGTTTTGGAGACCAGTGCTCTGCCAATTGAGCCACGGACCTGCGTGAATGTTACGTGCTAAATTCTACAACAGGTTTGAGACTTTCGCAACCTTAAGCACTACTTTGACTCTTTATGCAGTACAGAAGCGTTGCACCACTTGCAAAATTTCTTGAGCTCAAGTTTCTTTTGTTGCTTCTTCTTGTTGACCGTTGTTACGTAATTTCTTCGCTTGCATTGTGTACAAGTCAATCCGACTATATCTGCCATTGTAAAAATTTTCCTTTCCGTTTTGAATCTTAAACACCGCGCTATTTTAGCACAGCATAGAATTTTTGACGCTGATATAATTTCGCCGAGGTGATTAATAATGACAAATGCGACATTGACAAAACCAGCATACGAAGAAGAATTATTCACAGAGGACGAAGAGTATAAGCCTGTGCCCATATTCGACAAGTACGGCAACCCGACCCCGGAGACTCTGGAAGCGTTTTATGAATCAGAACACGGACTCACAGAGCCAGTAACATTTGAGGAATTAATAGCATGGGCAAATGAGGACAATTGAGAACACCAAAGCATTTAAGCGAGATCAGAAACGTGTAGACAAGAGCAATATTCGTAGTGCAGTCAAGAAACGTTTTGCTGAAGCACTTACAGCTCTTACTAATGATATTCCGCTTGATTATTCTTATCATGACCACCCGCTTTTAGGCAATTGGCTTGGAAGTCGTGAATGTCATTTAGCGTTCGATTTTGTGCTTGTGTATACGCTTGAAGGCGACGACAAACTTATACTTGAGAGACTCGGGACTCACACTGAAACATTAGGGTTGTGATATATTTTAGCGCGAAAAATTTTTAGAAGGTGTGTGAAAGTTGACAAGTAAGAAAGTTTTGAACTACTTCATGATCGAGAATGCTCCAGGGGGAAATCAAGATTGGCTTCCTGAATGGGATATGAACATGGGAGGCTGTGCAGCTGTTACAGCGTGTGATGTGTGCATATTTTTGGCAAGGTATGAGAAATTTAGTAAGCTCTTCCCATTTAACTTAAACCCACAAAATTTAACGCGTATGGATTTCGTAAGATTCGCGGCCGTAATGAAACCGTATTTGACTCCACGTTATCACGGTATTGACTTTCTGGAAACTTACATTTGCGGCTTCTATGACTATTGCAAGAAAGTTGATAATGACTCGTTAATTCTCGAAGGCTTATCAGGAAAAGTTGACTATGAAATTTTCGCGCAGGCTATCAAGAATCAAATCGACCGAAATTTTCCAGTGCCGTATTTATTACTCAATCACCACGATATTAAGCTTGATGACTTCGAGTGGCATTGGTTCAACTTGGCCGGCTATGAAGAGCTTGACAATGATATGAACGTCTTGACCGTAACTTATGGTGAATATCAATGGTTCAGCTTAAGGAATCTTCACGAGACACGAAACGAACGCAAGGGCGGAATAATAAGAATTTTTGACAAAGGAGAATAAATTCATGATTACAGATAAAATTACTATTTCCAACAATGGCACGGGTATTGACGAAGCATTAAACCTCACAGAAGAATTTGCAGCAAAATTGAATCTCGAACGTAAACAAAGCTTCCATTTGAGATTGTTGGCCGAGGAAATGTTCAGCATGATCAAGACGATAACTGGGGACTTCAGCGCAAAATTCTGGATACGAGAGGAAAATCGTAACTGCGAATTGCACATGGAAGCTGAATCTGAACTTGACTATCAAAAACGCAGGGAGCTGCTTTCAGTCTCAACGCGCGGGGAAAATATTGCTCATCGTGGAATAATGGACAAAATCCGCGAAATTATAGAGGCCGGACTTCATAGTTTTGGAGAAAGCTATGACCTTCAAGCCGAGTACGGAACTGGAATGTTTCATTACGGAACATTTGACGCTGGAATGTCTGAAGCTATTTACGCTTGGTCGCTACAGAAATATAAATCCGACGTTGAAGCCAATCAATCAGACGCGCTTGAAGAATGGGACGAACTCGAGAAATCAATTATTGCTAACATTGCTGATGAAGTCAAAGTAGGAATACATAAGGGCAGCATAGAATTAATCGTGCAGAAAAACTTTAATTAAAGCGACTGTGCTATTATTTGAGAATAAGAATTTTATTGAAGGGGTAGTATTTATTCATCATGAACGAGAGAAATAATTTCCGTCGTCCCCGCGATAATGAACAACGAAACTTTAGAATAGATCCCGACGAGATTTTATACAATATCACACAGGAACGACGACCAAGAACTCATAAGAAGGCATTAAATCATAATCAGGAAAGACACGAACAAAAAACCCCACGACCTAAACGCAAGAAAAGATTCTCAATCCTGAAGATCATATTTATGACTATATTACTCGTGATTATGCTGGCTACTGGTGCAGTTAGTGCCGGCGTTGCATGGTACGTCGTGAAACTCTCTGAAGACTTGCCCAGCATGGTTGAACTTGCTAACCCTCGAAACAGTTTACCGTCAATTATTTACGATAGAAATGGTGAAGTTGTTGCGCGATTATTCATAGAGAACAGGACCCCCAAGGAGCTTCACGAAATTTCGCCAGAACTTGTAAGAGCTGTATTAGCGGCTGAAGACTCGGCATTTTATCAGCACGGAGGCATAAGAATTGGTTCTATCATGAGAGCTTTGTGGACAGACGTTGTTGAAGGCGGCAAAGTTCAGGGAGCTAGTACGATAACACAGCAGCTTGCTAGAAACTTATTTTTGTCCCACGAGAAGAGCGTGACTCGTAAAGCTAAAGAGATAATAATTGCTATGAGGCTCGAAAAATTATTCCCGAAAGACAAAATCCTGGAGCTTTATCTCAACACCATAAACTTTGGACACGGAGCTTGGGGAGCTGAAACTGCCGCACGAACTTATTTTGATAAATCCGCAAAAGATTTAGACTTGGCCCAATCAGCTATACTCGCAGGCTTAATCGCTAACCCAGGACGTTATAACCCACTTTCAAGTTTGAGCAACGCTAAAGCACGACAAAATTACGTTTTAGGACGAATGGAGACTCTAGGCTGGATAACTTCAGAGCAAAGAACCACAGCTTACAATGAAGAGCTTGAATTTCGAAGCCGCGTAAACAAGATCGAAGAATTTAACCGTGCCCCGTATTTCGTATCACACTTACTCTTCAATGACCTGCTGCCAAAATATGGTAAAGATGAAGTCTATAGCGGCGGAATGGAAATATATACAACCCTTGACGTGAATTTACAGGACAAAGCCCGCGAAGCTATCAACACCCTTAATAAAACTGTGATGGGCGCGTTAGTTTGTATTCAAGCTGATACAGGAGAAGTGTTGGCTCTTGTTGGAGGTAAGGATTTCAAGGAAAGCAAATTTAACCGTGCCACACAAGCAATCAGACAACCTGGCTCAAGTTTCAAGCCTATAGTTTATGCCGCAGCAATTGAAGAGGACGTAATGCCAAGCGATCATTTTCTTGACGCCCCTATAACTTTCAAACAGGCTGGAAACAGAAATAAAGGTTGGTCGCCTCATAATTCAGGTGGCGGTTATTCAGGTGAGGTAACTTTGCAGAGAGCTTTGACTAGTTCAATGAATACAGTAGCCGTTCGTGTAGCTGCTTATATTGGGACTGATGTAATAGTGCAAATGGCACGAAATATGGGGATCGAGACAAAATATCTGCCCAACGATTTATCTATAGCGCTTGGTTCAGCGAGTCTGACTCCATTGGAAATGGCCGTAGCGTTTAATTGTTTTAACAGTGGCGGAAAAAGAATCGTCCCACTAATGATAAGAGAGATTCACGACAGAGACGGCAATGTCATAGAAAAGAGGCAAACAGCTTCAGAGCAGGCAATGAGACCGGAAACAGCCTATGCGATTCGTTCAATGCTTCAGGACGCTGTGAGATCAGGTACAGGAAAACCAGCAGCTATTGCTAAAGTGAACACGTTCGGTAAAACTGGAACTTCAAACGATTTCATTGACGCGTGGTTTGTTGGAGGTGTCCCAGGTCTAACTACAGCCGTATACGTTGGACGCGATGACCACAAAACTATGGGACGTAAAGCTTTCGGTGGAACTATGGCCGCGCCAGTCTGGAAAAAATTTATGACCTACGCTGTAGATGAGCTAGATACTCCTGCAAATTTCGATCCGCCTCCTGAATGGGTGGAAGTTAGCAAAGTATCCATATGCAGAACTACAGGTTATCTTGCTAGAAAAGGGTGTCCGGCCGTGCCTTTGTTTTTCCCTAAAGGTAAATCCCCCACAGCCTCATGTCCGACTCACGGAGGAAGTTACAAAGCCGCTAACAATGATCCAAGGGGACCAAGGTTATTTCTTGTTGAACAGGACGACGCTTATTTAGCAAAACTTGAACGTCAGGAACGTGAAGCCGCAAAGAGTGAAGCCGCCGCTGCTGTCCCTGAAACATCTGTCGCACAACAACAAGTTACAGCACCTGCGACTCAAGCCGCTATTCCTCAACGTCCGAATCCGCCTGCGCCTCCTAGGCAAGAACCTAAGTTGAGTGAAGTCGAACAACGTTACAGACAATTGCTAAAAGATTACGGACTGGAGTAAATTTGAATCATGCACATAATTTCTGCTTTAACTGCTTGGCTAGTAAATACAATTGGGAAAATGGGTTACACGGGAATAATTTCGCTAATGTTTCTCGAGTCCTCATTCTTTCCGTTTCCCAGTGAAGTTGTAATGCCTCCCGCCGGCTATCTTGCTTGGAAGGGGGAAATGTCGTTAGCCCTCGTGTTGATTTCGGGGATCGTTGGAAGTGTATTGGGAGCGTTATTCAATTATTGGGTAGCTGTGAAATTAGGCCGCCCGTTTTTGTTGCGTTACGGTAAATATTTTTTCATCTCCCCTGAATCAATTAACAAGGCCGATGAATTTTTCTCGCGTCATGGTCATGTAAGCACGTTGGTTGGAAGATTGTTACCAGTTATTCGTCAATATATCTCACTTCCAGCCGGTATAGCTCGTATGTCGTTAAAGACTTTCACGTTATTCACGACTATAGGCGCTGGAACTTGGGTATGTGTCTTGACATTCGCGGGGTATTTACTTGGAGAACACCAGAACTTATTACAGGAATATTTACACGTCATAACTATAGCTTGTATAGCCTTGGCCGTAATAATTGCTGGAGGCTATTATTTATACATGAAGAGGCGTAAACGATCATGAGCGGAATCCCAGGCGTAACTTTACGAGGCATTGAAGCTCTTCCGGTCGAAGTCGAAGTTGAAATCACGGGAGGGCTTTTCGCTATCTCCATAGTAGGAATGCCCGATGTAGCAGTCAAGGAATCAAAGGAACGTGTACGAGCTGCATTAAGATCCCTAGGCTTGACTCTCAAGGGGCGAATCTCCGTCAATCTTGCACCGGCTGACATACCCAAAGAAGGCGCCTTGTTAGATCTTCCCATAGCGTTAGGAATGATGAAGGCAACAGGAACTCTTAATAATTGCCCACGAGCTTTGTATATGGGGGAACTTGCATTAGACGGACGATTGCGACGAGTTCGAGGAGCTGTACCAGCAGCTTTCTTGGCCAAGCAGATGAATATCCCGTTATATGTTCCAAGTGAAAACGCTGAAGAGGTCGCATTGGTTAATGGCGTTGAAGCTTATTGTGCTGATAGCCTTGAAGAATTAACCCTAATGTTGATGGGCAATGAAGATCCTAGGCCAGTGCCGCCCGCGTATATTCCTGACCTCAATACTAATGCTGACCCGGATTTTGCTGACATTAAGGGACAGAAGCAAGCTCGACGAGCCGCCGAAATTGCCGCAGCCGGACATCATAATTTATTGCTAGTTGGATCGCCTGGAAGTGGTAAGACTCTAATAGCAAAAGCCCTAGCAGGAATCTTGCCTCCGTTGACCGATGAAGAACTCGTTGAAACTCTTTTAGTACGTAGCACATTAGGCATCGACACGAAGCCAACACGTGAACGCCCATTCAGAACTGTACACTTCACAGCAAGCACAGTTTCAGTATGTGGAGGTGGAAATAATTTGCGCCCCGGTGAAGTCTCGTTAGCTCATAGAGGAGTTTTATTCCTTGACGAGTACACAGAATTTCGCAGAGACCTGACTGAAAGTTTACGTGCTCCGATTGAAGATGGCGTTATTACAGTTAGCAGAGCGGCCGGAACTGTTACTTATCCTTCACGAGTTTTGTTAGTGTTAGCGGCTAATCCTTGTGCTTGTGGTTACGCTGGAGATCCTGCTATGAAATGTACGTGTACGTCTTCAGATATTGAACGCTACAAGAAGAAATTATCTGGCCCTATCATGGATAGAATCGATTTACAAATTAGCGTGCCAAGGTTGACTCCTGAAGAGCTATTATCATTCACAAATAAAGGCGACCCTCCAGAGTCAAGCGCAGTGATTCGTGAACGAGTTATCAAAGCTAGAAAAATTCAGCAAGATCGTTGGCGAGAATATGGCCTTGTGTGTAACGCTGAATTGCCAGAGAAATTAGTGAAGCGGTGTTTGACGTTGCCTGATGATACGAGAAGTTATTTAGCAAGTATGGCGGTCAAGTTGAATTTATCGGGAAGAGGTTTAAGCCGAGTGTTGAAAGTCTCAAGAACTATCGCTGATTTAGCAGGCGAAGAACAAATTACCAAGAAACATTTAGCCGAAGCTCTTATGTATCGCCAAGGTTATGGTCGTGGATAAAATGAGTCCCCCTGCGTGAGGGGGATTTTTTGTGCGTTAATCGTCGTCGTCATCATCGTCATCGTAATCTTTCTTACGCCTACCAGCAAACATTTGCTTCTTCAAATTCGGGAATGCTGCCCAACAACTTGCCAGAAAACCTCCCATGAACGTACCCATTATGCAAATTCTTGCGCGACTAGGTTTGTATTTGTAATCGGGTGGTGTAGCAGGATCAAGCACGTGTATCGTAGAAAGGTCACTGGCCTCGATTAATTTCGCGTTCTCGTATTGTCTAAGCATGGTGTTATATTTCGTGTTAGCAAAAGCTAATGTCCTCGCGTAACGTTGATATTCAATTCCAAGCTCCGGCATTTGTCCCGTCGAAAAATCCGTACCAGTTCGGCCTGAATTGACAGTGGTGTTAACTCGCCTTTGTTCCTCTTCAAGCTGCGCCAGCTCCCTCTCCATTGCCTCTAATTCGGTCAACGCAACTTTCAATCTCGGGTTATCTTCTCGTGCATAGGCCCTCAATGAAGTTATCTCGATGTTCTTAGAAGCTATACGCGCTCGCAGAGAAGCTATTGTGCCTAAAAGAGTTCTAGCCTGTGCATCAGGGACAATTACTCCGCTTGATTGTTGGTATTGGATCATTTCGTTCTCTGCTTGAGTTAATTCCTCCAGTGCTTGCTTTAATTGATTCTCGTAAAAGAATCTGCTCTCCTGGGCGTCAGCGACTGACACATCAAGAAGCATTTTACGGAGTTCTTCTACAAATGCATTGGCTATATCTGCTGCCTTCTGTGGATCTTCATCAAGATAGGCGACGCTCAAAATAAAACTCTTCGGATCTTCCTGGGCTTCGAGATTCTTGAGGACTGCTTTTCTTGCGTTAATTCGATATTCCTGTTCAAGTTCTTCCATGAGGTTGAATTTATTTATAATCGCATCAACAACCGTATCCCCCTGTAAAATACCCAGCATCATTCCGCCCGAACTAGTTGTCATGTTTGCACCTAACGTACTGGCCAAGCCTCCGAATTGTGCCGCAAACGAAGCTAATCTTCCACTTGAACCTGATCCAGCATTAGGGGGCAAGAACCTACATTCAGCACGATAAATAAACGGCAAGTACAACGAATAAGCTAATGAACATACAGCAAATATAAACGTCACGAAGAATATAAACCTTTTACGCTTCCATACAGCAGCGATTAACTCCAGTAAATCTATCTCTGTAACGTCCTCTTGTCCATTGTAAAAACGTGGCTGTTGAACATAAATATATTGTGGTTGTTGCGGTAATGGTGCATTGTTAATCTCAGGCATATATTAAATCAAACTCCCTTCGTAAAATTTTGTGTTAATCGTCGTCTTCATCATCATCGTAATCTTTCTTGCGTTTATCGGCTAATATTTGCTTCTTCAAGTTCGGATAAGCTGCTTTAGCTGTTGCAAGGAACCCTCCCATGAATGCCCATATTATCACAATTTTAGCGCGACTAGGTTTAAATTTGTAATCAGGTGGCATAGCAGGATCAATAATAGCGATCGTAGACATGTCGTCCATTTCTGCAAGTCTGGCACTTTCGTATTGTTGGAACATTAATTGATACTTTGCACCGGCGATCTTCAAAGCTCTTTCATAACGTTGATATTCAAGGCCAAGTTCAGGAAACTCACCGACCGACAACATTACGTCACCTGACATTTTACGGCTATTACGTCCTGAATCATTGCGCTTTTGTTCTTCCTCAAGCTTATTCAATTCCCGCTGCATTCCCTCAAGTTGTGATATAGCCGATTTCAACATAGGGTTATTAGCAGTCGTGTAACTTCTAAGCTCGGTTATCTCTACATTCTTGGCCGCGATTTGAGTACGTAATGAGGCTATTGCATTGATCAAAGCCTTTGCCTGTTCACTAAGTGATATAACGCCGCTAGATACTTGATATTTGAGCATAGCTTCTTCTGCTTCAGTTAGTTCTTGTTGAGCCTGCATAAGTTGATTCTCGTAGAATGATCTGCTTTGTTGAGCATTATTAACAGCTATTTCCATCATTTTCTTCTGAGTCTCCTGAACAAAAGCGTTGGTTATGTCAGCAGCTTTCTGAGGATCTTCGTCCATGAATGATACTGTGATAATTCCGCTATCTATTTCTTCTTTAGCATCAAAATTTTCTAGGACTGCTTCACGAGCATGAAGTCGATACTCTTGTTTATATTCTTCCATTAGGTTAAATCTATCCGTGATTGTATCAACGATAGTATCACTTTTCATAACAGCAATCATTGTTCCAGCAGCAGTTGACTTACCTGGCAAATTTACACCCACAAGGCTGGCCAAGCCTCCGTATTGAGAAGCAAGGGAAGCCAATCGTCCGCTACTGCCTCCGCTAGTTTGAGTCAATATTCTACATTCGGCCTTATATATCAGAGGCAAATAAAAAGCGTAAGCAAGTCCAACAACTCCCATTATCATTGACGCTATAAAGATAAATATCTTGCGTTTCCAGATCGCACTAAATAACTCCCAAAAATCAATCTCATCTTCGTCATCATACGAATCATATTCCGGTTGTTGAACGTAAATATATTGTGGCTGAAGCTGATTGTTATCTTGCATGTATTGAATAAAATCCCTTCATAAAAATTATTCCTCGTACAATGCTCGAATACATGCATCACTAAGAGCTTTCAAGCTTGAGACTTGTTTATCCATAGGCAAGCCAGACGCCTCGTAAGCCAACGGTAATTCCGTACAGCCCATTGTTACAGGGACATCACGCTCGCGCCATAATTCACTAACCACTTCATTCATGACCTCGCCTGCAGTTTTCATATCTCCGGCCTTAACGTAACGTATACATGATTGAATTTTGGCCTGTTGTTCATGCGAGGGCTTCAAGAAGTGATATTGCATTCTCTCCGCGCATGTTGGGTATATCAAGCTCTTTTGAGTCCCGTCAGTTGCTAACAACCACGAACAATTCCCCTTGCTTAACTCCTTGGCCGCCGCTACAGTCTCTTCAACAATATGAATCAATGGCACCGGCAACTCGTCACGGAATCTATCAATGAAGTAATGCGCTGTGTTACATGGAACGGCTAACAATTCTGCGCCCCACTCAACAAGCTGTAACAAATTCTTACGAATCACTGGCAAAGGATCCGGGCCAAGCCCCATGAGTCCATCACTTCGATCGGGCGTTTCAGGATCAGAGAGCATGATAATTTTCGGGTGTTCTGAATCATTCTTAGCAGGAGCATCACGAGCCAATATCTTGAGAAATTCCGCACAAGCCGCTGGCCCCATTCCTCCTAGTACTCCTAGAGTCTTCAATTTACATTTCGCCCCTTTCAATAGCAACTATTCCAGTACGAGCAAGATCTATGATCCCGAACTCCTTCAACAAAGTCTCAAATGCCGCAGTTTTTTGGTCATCGCCTGTAACTGAAAGCGTAAGTGAGTCCGAAGTAATGTCTACGACTGAACCGCGGAATATGTTGCATATCTGTATAATCTCATTCCTCGCAGCACGATCAGCAGCATGAACACGGACAAGCATTAATTCACGCCTGACTGCATTCGATGGGTCAAGAATCTCAACGTAATGAATCGGCACGAGCTTTCTTAACTGGTCGCACAACAATTTCACTTTTGCATCGTCAGAATAAATCTCAATCGTGAAGCGTGTAACGTTTTGATCGACTGTCCAGCCAGCCGCTATAGTCTCAATGTTATAGCCTTTACGTGAGAACAAGTGCGCAAGTTGTGAGAGTACACCGGCCTCGTTATCCATAGCTGTAATGATTGTATAACGCTTTAAGTTCTGTTTAGATTCTTTAGCTTGCATGATTTATCACCTCCAATTAATCAAGCATGAAGTTAGCGATAAAGCTATTGCCACCGACCATAGGGCGCACCATTTCATCAATATCGATTCTACAGTCAAGCACCCAGCCTCTTTTGTCGCCATTGAGTATAGCGCTTACAGCCTCGGTTAAAGTTTTGCGCAAAGTCTCTACGTCAGAAATTTTGACTCCGTGAACTCCGTAAGCCTCAGCAAGTTTTGAGAAGTCCGGCCCGCGGTTAAGAGTCGTCTGCGAATAACGCTCATGATAGATTAAATGCTGCCATTGCCTGACCATTCCCAACGTCGAATTATTGAATAAAAGCGTGATTATTGGGAGCTGATAAAATTCTTCCGTGCAAAGCTCGTTGCAGTTCATTCTGAAACTTCCGTCGCCTGTAACATGTAAGACAGTTTTTTCCGGGTTGCCAACCTGTGCCCCTATAGCTGCCCCGAGTCCGAAGCCCATAGTCCCGAATCCTCCTGACGTAATTAACTGGCCGGGATAATCGAATTTGAAGTGCTGGATTGCCCACATTTGATGCTGTCCAACGTCTGTTGTAACGATTGTATCTTGCGGGAGAATCTCTGCGGCGGCCGATAAAATTTCTTTGGGAGTCAAAATTCCGTCGCCAGGGTCATCGTATTCAGTTTCGCGCTTGAATGAGAAAACGTAGTCCTTCCAGAGTTCATTCTTCTTGTCGCGTTTGAGCTTGGCCAACAACAAATTCAGAATCTTTTTCGCGTCCCCGATTATGTGCAAGTCAGTCTTAACGTTCTTATCAATTTCCGAAGCGTCAATGTCAATGTGAACGATCTTAGCGTTCTTTGCAAAACCTGCGGGGTTAAGCGTAACTCTGTCGGAGAATCTACAGCCCACTGCTATGAGTAAATCGCAAGCATCACACGCCATATTTGAAGCTTGGGAACCATGCATTCCGATCATGCCAGTCTTCAAGGGATTGCCACCGGGGAAAGCTCCTCCACCCATTACCGTAATAGCCACGGGCGAATCGATTCTTGAAGCTAACGTTCTGAACTCCTGTGAGGCCTTCGCACGAACAACTCCACCGCCACAAATTAGTAATGGCTTCTCGCTCTTGTCAATCAATTCCGCTAACTCGTCAATCGCCGCTAAATCAATATCAGGATAACCAACGCTAGGGTGATGTGTTGCTTTTAGTCTGGCAATGCGATTATTTGTGCTTGAGAAATATTCGTCGGGGGTTACGGGGTAATATTCGCACTCGTCCGCTGTAGCGTTCTTCTGAATGTCAATCAACACTGGCCCAGGACGACCTGAACGAGCGATCGCAAAAGCTTCTCTGATAGTATCTGCTAAATTCTCAACGTGACTAACGATATAGCTGCATTTTGTTATGGGAAGAGTTACTCCCGTGATGTCTACCTCCTGAAAAGAGTCTCGCCCGATTAAATCGCTATTGACGTTGCATGCAATGAAGACGACTGGAGCAGAATCCATGTAAGCTGTAGCGACTCCTGTCGTTAAATTCGTAGAGCCTGGCCCGGAAGTTGCCAAGCATACGCCGACTTTACCTGTTGAACGTGCGTAACCATCAGCAGCATGTGAAGCGCCTTGCTCGTGAGCGGTCAATATGTGAGTGATTTCTTTGTGGTCATATAATTTGTCGTAAACATTCAAAATAGCTCCACCCGGATAACCGAAGATTGTATCGACGCCTTGTTCGATCAAGCATTGTATTAGAATCTCGGAGCCAGTTAATTTTCTGCTAGTAGTGTTCAAGAAAATAGTCCCCTCGTAAAAAATTTTTCGTAAATTCTAGCACACGCGCATTCATAATCTATAATAGAGCTAATTAATTTTGAGGAGATATTAACTTTTTAATGAATGATTTTGATTCTTACGGTCTTCGTAAAGAACTATTAAGCGCATTAGACGCACATGGATTTGATTCCCCAATGGAAGTTCAAGACAGAGTGCTTTCTGAGGATTGGAACGCTGATTTAATTGTCAGAGCTAAAACAGGTTCGGGAAAAACGTTGGCTTTCTTGCTACCACTGTTACAGGAAATGAAAATCGGTGAACGTGTACCGCAAATTTTGGTGTTGGCTCCAACTCGTGAGCTTGCACAACAAACTGCTGACGAGGCAGAATTTCTGGGGAAGTTCTTGAAAATTTCCGTGGCTTCGTTGGTTGGTGGCATGGACATTTACCCGCAAATACGTACACTTAATCATGGTGCTGCGATAATAGCAGGGACTCCCGGCCGGGTTCGCGATCACATTCAACGAGGTACACTCA
The DNA here is from genome assembly GCA_905234205.1 of uncultured Synergistales bacterium. Classification (GTDB taxonomy): domain Bacteria; phylum Synergistota; class Synergistia; order Synergistales; family Aminobacteriaceae; genus JAFUXM01. Next base: position 27,354 of record CAJOGG010000001.1, read on the forward strand.
ACACAAAAGAGATTCACAGCGTTGTACTTGATGAAGGAGATTTAATGCTTGATATGGGATTTCGTGAAGAGCTTGAATCGATTCTTGACGCGCTACCGGCTGGAAGACGCTGGCTATTTTCCGCGACAATGCCTCAAGAGGTCAGAGCCTTGGCCCAACGTTATTTGACAGAGCCATTTACTATTTCGGTAGGTGATGAAGGCGAACAGCACGAGGACATTTTGCACAAGGTCTATCGTATTCCCTCTAACAAACGTTTTGAAGGCTTGGTAGATATTTTGCTGTGGGAACACCCGTCACGAAGTCTTGTATTCTGTCACACAAAAATGGAGTCGATCGAAATTGCCCAGCGTTTACAAGATCATGGCTTCAGCGCGGCAGCTCTTCAGGGCGATATGACTCAAGGGGAACGTAACGCAGTCTTAGCTTCATTCAAATCCGGATCAGTTCCTTGTCTAGTCGCTACTAATGTTGCAGCACGTGGACTTGATATTGAGGGCGTGAGTCACGTTATACAACTTGGCTTGCCTGATGATAGAGAGACATTTATTCACAGAAGCGGACGAACTGGAAGAGCCGGGCATGAAGGAGTCAATTTAGTGTTGCTTGCTCCTCCTGAAGTTGGACGCTTTAAGGAAATGTTACGAGGCACTCACATAAAGACAGAATGGCTGGACATACCCAAGATTGAAGAAATCAGATCGGCGTGGAGAGATTCGGCGGAGCAGGAAATTTTCGCGTCACCAGTTGATGCTGATTTTGGCGAGTGCGTGAAATGGGCAAATGATTTAATCACGAGAGCAGAACCGAAAGTCATAATCGCGAAATTATTAGCAGTCTTGAGTACTCGCAATAAAGGTTACAGCTTGGATAGGGAGCTTGCACGAGAACAGGCGCGCCGCAACAAAAAGCCTTCACAGCATTCAATGATCAAGGGTAAGAGCAAAATTAAATCGGACAAACCCAAGGGATCATTCAAGAGATTCGCAAGCAAGAACGGCAGCAAGAGTCTGAACACCGGGCAAATCTTAAACGCTATGTGCAGAGCTTTGAAGGTTGAACGCAATGAAGTCGGAGCAATAAGGATTCACGATAATTATATTTTGGTTGAGTTAATGCCGCTCGCTTTGTCAAAACTTGAACAGGGTAAAGCAGGACTTTCGCGTTATGGTCTTGTGCCTGATGAGAAACATTGATTAAACCACCCTCGAACATGCTAATATAATTCAAAATTTTACGAGAGGGGTAAAGTTCAGAATGTCATACTTAGGTGAAGAGATAGGCAAGTTAGGTTTCGGGTTGATGCGTTTGCCGAAGTTTGAAGACGGTAAAATCGATATTGAGCAAGTGAAATTGATGGTTGATGAGTTTTTGGCGGCTGGGTTCACGTATTTCGATACAGCTTGGGCTTATACAGGGAGCGAGGACGCTATCAGACAAGCACTTGTTGAACGTTATCCGCGTGAAAAGTTCCAGTTAGCTACGAAAAATGCAGCTTGGGTTAACTGCAAGACGAAGGAGGACGCTATCGCACAATACACAACTTCATTACGTCAGAGTGGAGCAGGCTATTTTGATTTCTACCTGTTACATAACTTGGGAGACTCTCGTACACATGTATTTGATGATTTCGATCTCTGGAATTACTTCCTGAACGAGAAGAAGGCCGGGAAAATTAAGCACTTGGGATTCTCATTCCATTCAACGCCAGAACAGTTAGAGGAGATTCTCAAGAAACACCCTGAAGCGGAGTTCGTACAGTTACAGATTAACTACGGCGATTGGGAAAGTCCTGCAATACAATCAAGAGCTTGTTACGAGGTTGCACGCAAATACAATAAGCCCGTTATCATAATGGAACCCGTTAAAGGCGGAAACTTGGCCACACCTCCGGAGAGTGTCGAAAAGATTCTCAAAGCTGCTGAGCCGGATTCATCATGTGCATCGTGGGCTGTGAGATTCGCGGCGGACCTTGAGGGAGTTATAACGGTCTTGTCTGGAATGTCTAATATCGAACAAATGCGCGACAATCTTTCCTACATGAAAGGCTTCAAACATTTAACGCCTGACGAGAAGAAAGTTATTGAGGACGCACGAATAGCTCTGGCAAAAGTTCCGGTAGTTCCATGTACAACATGTAATTATTGCGCAAAAGTTTGTCCGAAGGATATAGGCATATCGGGATCATTCGGGGCACTCAACATGTACACGCTTTACGGAAATTACGATTTAGCACATGGACGTGAACAATGGGACGTAGTTGGCCAAGGTCATAAGCGAGCGGAGGAGTGTATCAAGTGTGGAAAATGTGAACAAGTTTGTCCGCAGCATATAAAGATTCGTGATGAACTTGTGAGAGTCGCAGAGACATTCAAGTAAAAATATAACCCCCTTCGTGTTGGAGGGGGCTTTTGATTCGTAATTAAGTTATTGTGCTATTCTTGTGAGGCCTGAGAAATTATATGTAGCCTTGATACTTACTTCCGGTGCGTCCATCGTTATATCTCTATAAGCAGGGATCGCGTAATTTCCCATTCCGCCAATGTTGTAAATCTTGCTCATATCCCAGCCACGAGCGTTAAGAATCTTCATTAGATTGTTGACTCTTCCACCGCCCTGACACATTAAGAATATAGTTTTATTTTTCGGGAACAGAGCCGCTAAAATCGAATCAGACTCTTTGTAAACTGGTATTGGGTTATCAGTTGTACCAGCGTAAAGTTGTGGCAATGAAGAGTCTTTATGCGCGTTTGCGTTGAAGATCAATGCGTTGTATGGAATGCACTCAAAGTTTCTTAAATGCTTCTGTGAGTAGTCCTCAAAGTCACGAATGTCAATATACATAACGTCACTGCGGCCAAGGTATGCGCGTAAATTCTCGTTGGTTATCGCTGAACATGTAGGCCCAAAATTTCCAGGCTCACAGAATTTTTCGTCGGGGTCGTCCTTGTTGGCCTTGTATTTCTTATTTCTGTCAACAGGTGCGGGAAGTTCTTTTGTCTCAGCCGTGGCACTTGCTACATTGGATTTTTGATCAACAGCTTCTCTCTTCGCAGCCAAAACTCCTCGTAACTCAATCGCCTTCGGATCTCCATCAAAGAATGAGTCTGTAGCGTGATACGTAAACAAAGCTTGAATGGCTCTTAAAAGGTTGTTGCTTGAAACAGTTGCGCCTGTCCATGCATCTACGTTGAAGTCTTTGAAGCCGGAAATTTCGTTAATGCCAGCCAGGTCAGAACATTTCTTGCCGATATAGTACGGGAACATTTCAGCCTGGAATTTCTCAAGAGTTGCATTAGGTGCGAGCGGTGAAGGGTTGCTGTCTCCCCAAGAGCCTGCGATATAATGTCCGGTCGAGTCTAATCCAAAGCTCAAGAATTTTACTTCAGAGTCCTCGATTTTCCCGCTTGATGGCAGAGTTAATTCGATATAAGCAGTTGACCATACGTTGAGAGCTGCGGGACGGCATGTGCAGGGAAGGAACACGATTTGATACTTGATGTAATCGCGAGCAACATACTTAAACGGTACAAACGCGTAAAATAAATCTTCCTCTTTTGGGCCGTCAATATGATTGAAGGGAATAACTGCGACTTGATTAGCCTTTGTGCCTTCACCGATTCTGGCCGAAGTGTTGAGGAAATTGTTCACCTCGCTCAATGATAGCTCACTTGCTGAAGCTGTAACAGCAACCATTAACACGAGTACTAAACACGCGAAAAACTTTTTTGACATGATTTATGCCTCCTTGATTTATGATTAATTGAATTAAGTTGATTGTATCACAGTTGCTATAATGACTCACTATGTTGAATTCGTTATTAATCGTTGCATCATTTATTTCTGTATTTCCTGCGCCTATTCGTGATTGGAACGGTAAGAACTTGCGTTATTTCTGCCTCATGCTTCCAATTGTGGGTTTTGCGTTCGGGACATGCTGGTGGATTATGTGGCTGTTGCTTGTGAAATTTTCGGCACTCTCTGAAATTCTCCGCGGTTTCTTGATGACTCTATGCACTCTCGCGTTAACAGGCGGGCTTCATATGGACGGCCTTATGGATACTTGCGACGCTATATTCTCGCGACGAGACAGGCAAACGCGGCTCAAGATCTTATCCGACACTCACGCTGGATCATTTGCCGTAATGGGTTGCGTTATAGTTCTTATGGCCAAGACTTTGTTATTTGCAGAGTTATTTTCCAGGGACGTCAACTTATTCTTTGTGCCCGTATATTCGCGCTTAGGAATGGGAGTGTTGCTCAACAATTTACCCTTCGCAAAATCCGACGGCCTTGCAGTAATGTTAGGTTCGTCAAGAAATTCACGGGATAATTATTTTTTCGCGTTAATGTTCATCGTGCTGTTGTTCGTGAATCAATTAATAGCCGTAACTTTGGCCGCAAGCTTCATAATCTGGTCGCGAGTCTGCACAAAAATTTTCGGAGGCATAACCGGCGATTTATTGGGAGCGTTCGTTGAAATTTCAGAGTTATTTATCTTGATGATTGTCGTTTTCGTCTGCGCTTAAAATTCGAGGCATGAGAATTTGTAATTTTTGAGACACTAAGTAATTCTATCCTGGCCAATAGCGATAAATTAAGTTTTTCGATTCGTCGACGCACAAGCCAAAATTTAACTTTCTAGTAATAACAAGACTTTATGAGTTCGTTAAATCAAAGTTTGCGTAATTCGTGCAGGTATGCTAAAATCCCCCCACATCAGCGACGGTGAGAATCGTTGAGGGTTACGAACCTTCCTATTAGGGATATAATTCTTACCTTATTTCATCATTCAATTATTCAAGGGTGTGTTGGACGTGCATTTGATTTTAGGCGGGCGTTATATGGGCAAACGTGGCTATGCCTATACGTTGTACGGGAGTTTTGAGCGAGTCTATGATCTTGCTTGTGAAAAGCCTGAAGCTGTAGTGAGTGCGGGGCTTATTGTGAATCTTCATATGGGCGTGAGAGATTTATTGGCTCGTGAGATTGACGCGTTTGAATTTTTCCGTGAACGTACAAATATTTTGAGGGCGTGTGTTATTATCGGTGACGAAATTTCCGGCGGAGTTGTTCTCAATGAGGGCGATATGATTGTCGTCGAACCCGAAGAAGCCCACAAGCCCAAGTGCGCCGCCGGAACTCCCTGCAAAGTCAAAAAAGTCGTGATTAAAGTCAAAATTTAAGGAGAAATAATCATGCAGACTGTTTATGAACTTGCTCCCGGGCTCAGGCTCATTGACCTTTCAAAACTCGTTGACCCTGCGACCGAAACAAGGAGATGCAAACTTTACCGCTTCAATACGGGCGGTCCTATCCCTGATTTTCACACAAACGTTGACATCATGACGCATTTGGGAACACACGC
>CAJOGG010000002.1 GCA_905234205.1 uncultured Synergistales bacterium
TAACTATATAATCACAATACACGAGCCAACGCAAATGTAATTTCTCCGCAAAAAATTTTTCAAGTAAATATAATTTGACGTTGACATAATAATGAAAAATATTGTATCATTTCCAATATCCTAAATATTATTTTATGTGGAGGCTTTGCTGCATGAATGATTTATATTCTATCGGCGAAATGGTAATTGATTTTATTCCCGGTAGTGAAGATGCCAGTTATATAAGAAAGGCGGGGGGAGCTCCTGCGAATGTTGCCATAGCAGCGGCTAAAAACGGTCTCAGTGCTTCGATGTGCTGTAAGGTCGGCGAAGATAATTTCGGACATTTCTTAATGGACACTCTCGCAAAATATAATGTCGAAGCTGTGTGTAAAGAATTATCAAAAGATGCTGTTACGACAATGGCTTTTGTAACTTTATATGCTAACGGCGAAAGAGTTTTCACTTTTGCAAGAAAACCCGGTGCGGATATGCTGCTTTCGGAATCCGACGTTAAAGAATCCGACATCAAAAATTCCGTGATTATTCATGCTGGATCGTGTTCACTTTCAGCCCAGCCCGAAAAGGACGCTACCGTTAAGGCAATGAAACTCGGCCATGAAAATAATAAACTTGTGAGTTTCGACGTTAATTACAGAAATATTATGTGGAATGATGATGTCAATGCTTGTGTCGATGCGATTAAAAGCGTTTTGAAATACGTTGATTTATTAAAACTTTCGGGCGAAGAGATCGACATGATGGGCGGAGAAAACAACCTTCCAAATCTCATGAAAGAGTTTAATATTTCAGTAATCGTTGAGACTTTGGGTTCAAACGGTGCAAAGGCGTTTTTCAAAGACGGCAATGTCAGCGTAAAAGGGCGAAAAGTTCCTGCGGTTGACGCTACGGGCTGCGGAGATGCTTTTTGGGGAGCGTTTTTGTCGAAATTGAGACTTGAAGGCGTTGAAAAAATTTCCGACATCACCGAAAAAATCCTTGAAGCTGCCATGAATTATGGGAATATCTCAGGTTGTATCTGCGTTCAAAGCAAAGGTGCGATCGAGTCAATTCCTACACGAAAACAAATTGAAGAATATATTAGAAAGAATAATATAGAGTTTTAAGATGTCTATTTGGGAAGAAAAATGTATAATTTCGCCCTCGTTAATCTGTCTTGACATGTGCAATCTTGAAAGCCAGGTCAGAATTTTAGAGAAATGCGGAATAAAAATGCTTCACGTTGATATTCTTGACGGACATTTCAGCCCTTCAATGCCTTTGGGACTTGATACGGTTCGCCAGTTAAGAGCAAAAACGAATCTCGAATTTGACTGCCATATCATGGTAACTGAGCAGGATTATTTTGTCGATGAACTGTTAGACATAGGAGTTCAGCAGATTGTTTTTCATGCCGAAACACAGCCTCACATTGACGGAATGTTAAATCGTATTCATGCTAAAGGTGTTCGTGCAGGAGTTGCATTAAAACCTTCGACTCCTCTTTCAGTTCTTGAATATGTGATTGAAAAATGCGACACGGTTTTATTGATGTTGATTAATCCCGGTTATGCGTTCATGAAGGGAGAAAAACAAGCCTCGTACGCTGAACGTAAGATTAGGGATTTACGCGCAATGATCGAGGAACGCGGCCTTAACACTAAAATCGAACTTGATGGGAGAATTTCAACGCAGAACATTCAAGACTGGGGCGACGGTTTAGCGGATATATTCGTAACTGGTAGCACATGCTTGAAACGTGAAGACTTGGCCGGCAGCTTTGAGATATTGAACAGTTTACGGCAAAAATTTTAGGGGAGTGATACACATGAATTTTGCAGAGAGATACACAAAAACACGCACAGACGTTATAGCGGAACTCGATAAGACACTCGCAAGCATTAAACCCGAACAAATTGAACGCTTATACAACGAAATTCAGAAAGCTGACCAGGTTTTCTTTGTGGGAGTAGGACGTGTAATGATGGCTCTTGAATGCGTGTGCAAACGTTTTGCCCATTTGGGAATAAAAGCTCATTGCGTCGGTGATATAACTGAACCTGCTATTACTAAGAATGATTTATTGATTGTCGGCTCCGGGTCTGGCGGGTCGTTGTTCCCTCTTGGAATTGCTAAGAAAGCTCGTGCGGCTGTTGATTGTACGATCGTGCATATAGGCTCTAACGCTAACAGTGAAATGAAAGACATTGCCGACTTCATGGTAAGAATCCCTGTACGCACAAAATTTTATCTTGAGGACGAAATAGACTCTTGCCAGCCAATGACGACGATTTTTGACCAGAGCTTGTTATTACTCGGGGATATTATCGCAAAAATGTTAATCGACGAGAAGAACATCAACATGGAGGATTTATGGCAATATCACGCTAATTTAGAGTAGGAGGACCCCATGAGCGCAAAAACTGACATAATGAAATACGTTGGAAGCATTCAGCAAGCTGCATACGTTAGACCTATAACTTACACTGAAGGAAGAAGCACGGGGCTGAAAGCTTTTGACGTTAAGAGCGGGAATATTTCAATGAGAGTCTTGGCTGATAAGTGTCTTGACGTGAGCGAATTTTCCTACGCTGGAACCAACATGAGCTTTTTATCGAAACCAGGACTTCAGGGACTTGGCCACTATGATACTAACGGGGCTGAAGCTCAACGGAGCATAATGGGAGGATTTTTCTTCACGGCTGGACTTGAACACATCGGAGGGCCTTGCAACGTTAAAGGCGTTGATTATCCCATGCACGGACGAATCAGAACTACCCCAGGCGAACATATTTCAAGCGACGCTTTTTGGGTTGGCGATGAATATCATTTAAGAGTTTCCGGTGAAATGCGTGAAGCTATGTTATTCGGAGAAAATCTCGTGTTGCGACGAAGTATTGAGACGGTTTACGGGAGCAAATCTTTCACGTTGACCGATGAATTTGAGAACGAAGCATACAGGGAAGAGCCATTAATGTTACTGTATCACATAAATATAGGTTGGCCATTCCTTGACGAGAACGTAAAACTTTATATCCCTACAGCAAAAATCACTCCGCGAAATTCCGACGCTAAAGGACACGAAGAGAAATACGACGTTATGGAAGCTCCCAAGGACAACGAACCCGAATATGTATTTCTTCATGACGTTATGGCAGACTCAAATGGCAACACAGAAACTATAGCTGTGAACCCAAAATTGAAGCTTGGGTTAAGAATCGCATGGAATACAAAATATTTACCGCACTTTATGGAATGGAAGTCAATAGCCTCTGGAGATTATGTTGTAGGACTCGAGCCCGCTAACTCGCTTGTTCATGGTCGCGCTTGGTACGAGGATAACGGGAATCTTCACAAGATAGCTCCGTTTGCCAAAGAGAAGAACGTTTTAACGTTTACAGTGCTTGATGGTGAAGCAGAGATTAACAACGCTGTTTCTGCCTTTGAGAATAAATTTTAATGAGGTGATTTATTTGAAACGATCAGAAATTAACAACTGCATCAAGGAGTTCGAAGCTTTACTCAAGAAACACTGCTTTGAGCTTCCTCCGTTCTTGAGCTTCACACCCGAAGAATGGAAAACCAAGGGCCACGAGTACGACGAGATCCGCGACAATGCTCTTGGCTGGGACATTACGGACTACGGCGAAGGTGATTTTGCTCACAAAGGCTTGTATCTCATCACGATTCGTAATGGCAACGTCCACAATCCAAAGTACACTAAGACTTACGCGGAAAAAATTATGATGCTCAAAGAGGGCCAAGTTTCCCCTAACCATTTCCACTGGAACAAAATGGAAGACATTATCAACCGCGGCGGCGGCAATGTTGTATTCAAGCTCTGGAATGCAGATCGCAAGACCGAAGAACTTGAAGATACCGACGTAGAAATTTTCCAAGACGGAAGACGCTACAAAGTCCCGGCAGGTTCTGAAGTAATTCTCAAGCCCGGCGAATCCCTCTCACTTTATCCGTACTATTATCACGAGTTCAGGATTCAACCAGGCACAGGTTACGCAATTATCGGAGAAGTATCAATGTGCAACGACGACAACACCGACAACAGATTCTACGAGCCTCTCGGACGCTTCCCAACGATTGAGGAAGATGAACCGCCTTATAGATTGCTTTGCACTGAATATCCTCCGGCAAACGATTAAGAAAGGGTGAATTTAACCGTGAGTGATTATGTAGTTACTATGGAGCATATTACTAAGACATTCCCGGGAGTTAAGGCTCTCGACGATGTTCAGCTCCATTTGAAGGCCGGAAGAGTCATGGCTCTATTAGGCGAGAATGGCGCGGGAAAATCTACGCTGATGAAAATTTTGTCGGGAGTTTATACGCGTGACTCTGGCGATATTACGATTTTCGGCAAAAAAATTGAAGGCGACCTCAACACGAAGCAGGCACAGGCTCTAGGAGTTGCGATAATCCACCAGGAACTTAACATGTGCCAGCATTTAACAGTTGCCGCAAATATGTTCCTTGGCCGTGAGCTCACAAAGGGCGGAAGACTCGATAACGCTGAAATGAATCGTCAGGCTATTGAGCAGCTTGCAAAACTTGGCATTCATGATCTAGATCCGGACGAAGCAGTCGGAAATTTAACGGTTGGACGTCAGCAAATGGTCGAGATCGCAAAAGCACTTCTCATTAACGCAAAAGTTCTCGTAATGGATGAGCCGTCGTCTTCTCTCTCAAACGCTGAAATCACAGAAATGTTTAGAATCGTTCGCGAGCTTAAAGCTATGGGTACAGCGATTGTATATATCAGCCACAGACTTCAGGAATTACACCACATTGTTGACGACGTTACTATCATGCGAGATGGCAAATACATAACTGAAGGCGAGTTTAATTCATTCACTATGGATCAGATTATCGCTAACATGGTCGGCCACGAAGTTAAGAATCAATTCCCGCGCGAAACTGTAGCTAAAGGCAAAAAGATTCTTGAGGTCAAACACTTGAACGCCGGTAAACTTGTAAAAGACGTATCATTTGATGTTTATGAAGGTGAAGTGTTGGGGTTCTCTGGACTCGTTGGTGCTGGTCGTACTGAAACAATGCGTGCAATTTTTGGTGCTGATCCAAAAACTAGTGGCGAGATTTTGCTTGATGGCAAACCGTTAAACATTCACAACCCCGGCGCGGCGATTCGTCAAGGTATCGTGTTAGCTCCTGAAGATCGTAAGAAAGAAGGACTCTGCACAAAACTTTCAATCAGGGATAATATTGCTTTACCAAATCTTGACATTATCACGCTTGGAAGTAAAACTGGCAAAATCAACAAGAAAGTCGAAAACGAAATGATCGAGAAGGGCAAGAGCTCACTCACAATCAAGATGGCCGACGCTGAAGACCAAGCCGCAAGTTTATCAGGTGGTAATCAGCAGAAAGTCGTTGTAGCAAAATGGTTAGCTCGTCAATCCCGCGTAATAATCTTCGATGAACCCACAAGAGGTATAGACGTTGCCGCAAAGGTTGAAATCTATGACATCATTAACGAACTTAAGAAACAGGGTGTAGGCGTCGTAATCGTATCGTCAGAATTGCCGGAGGTCATGGGAATTTCGGATCGTATTATCGTCATGTGCAACGGAAAAATCACGGGCGAAGTTGATCCACGTAACACGACAGAAGAAGAAATCATGACTTACGCAACACAGTTTGGAGATCATGCTGCCCCAGCGTCGTTGAGTCTTGCATCATAAATTTGTGAAGGAGGAAAATTTTTATCATGGAAAATAGAAAGCGCGGTTTCTTGTCAAAGCCAGGCGTTGCATCAGTCGTAACAGCCTTTGTCGGTGTAATTGTCCTTATGGTCATATTCTGGATGATGAATCCAAATTTCGTGCGTCAGAATAATTTAATGTCCCTTGCTCGTTCAATCTGTCCGTATTTGCTCGTTGGTATCGGCCAAGGCATAGTGTGTATCACCGGTAACATCGACTTATCAATCGGTTCAGTCTTGGGAATGTCAGCAATGATTTCAGCGACTCTGATCTGCAACGGAATGAACGTAATCTTAGCCATTCTCATTGACTTAGTAGCGTGCTTATTCGTTGGATATGCTAACGGTGTACTTGTCGGAAAGTTCAAGCTCCCTCCTTTCATAGGAACACTTGGAACAATGACAATCTGCCGCGGAATTGCTCAGCTCGTCAACAACAACTACAACACCGGCGATATAGGAATGGGCGGTCTCAAAGATTTATTCCGTGATACGTTCTATTACGGGAGGATCGGCTATTTGTATTACGGCGTTATAATTTGTCTGATCATATGGGCGATTTTCTATTACGTAATGAGTTACACGGCAACGGGGCGACATATTTACGCGATCGGCTCCAACGTTGATGCTGCAAGATTATCAGGCGTTGACGTCTTCAAGACAACAACGGTAGCTTACACGATTTCAGCTTTCTGTTCGTTCATGGCTGGCTTAATTACAATGGCGGCAGCTGGAATGGGTTCAATGCAGGCTGGTATGAGCTACGAAATGTACGGAGTTGCTGCGGCAGTTATCGGCGGTATTTCAACGTTAGGCGGCTCGGGCTTGTTGGTCGGTGTTATCGCTGGTGCTAGCGTGTGGGCAATCCTTCAAAACGGTCTTACACTTGCAAACGTCCCCGTAGCTATGAGAAACATTATCATTGGATTTATCGTTGTGGCCTGCGTCTTGTTCGATATAATGCGTAGAAATGGCGTAATCGGCGCAAAGAAGAAAGCGGCATAAAGATTCATCACGAATCTTAAGCATAAATATTTATTAATCAGGAGGAATTTTTTCATGAAGAAGTTTGTAGCATTAGCATTGGTTCTCGCGTTGGTTCTCACTGGAACAGCATTCGCTGGCGTCAAGACGAAAATCGGCCTTATCACAATGGACCAAATGGACGTTCACTGGGTCAGATTGAGAAACGCTGCACAGGCAAAAGTTGATGAGCTCAACAAAGCCGGAAACGAAATCGAAATGGTATGGCTTGCCCCCGAGACAAAGGACAATCAGCAGCAGATCGAGAAGATTCAGAACGCTGTAGCCGATAACGTCAACTATATCATTATCGCTTGCAATGACGGCACATCAGCTAACAGAGCTTTACAGGAAGCCCTTGATGCAGGAATTAAGATCATCTACGTTGATGCTCCCGCAACCCTCAAAGCCTCAGCCACATATGCAACTGACAACTTCGCAGGCGGAAAGCAGATCGGCGAATACCTCAAAGCACTCTTTGACAAAGACGGTGTAACCGAAGGAACAATCGGAATCGTTGACGCACAAGCCGGCGTTCAGTCATGCCAGGATCGTTATGACGGATTCGCATCAGTCTTCAAGGATACAAAATTCGTGCTAGGTGAGAGACAATTCTCCGACGGTGACAACTCAAAGGCTCAAGAACTTGCTAACACAATGATCAACAACGGGGTTATCGCTCTTTATGGAACCAATGACGGCGCAACAGTCGGATCAGCCGCTGCAACCAGAGACGCTGCTAACAATGGCGTAAAGATTTACTGCGTGGGCTGGGACAAATCAGACTCCAATATCGCTTACGTAGAGAACGGCGCACTCCTTGCATTTGCTGCACAGAACCCCAACATCATGGGCGAGAAAGCTATCGAAGCAGTTGTAGAGCTTGAGAACGGCAAGGACCTCGGCGGCGTAACAGTCGACACAGGCGTATCAACAGTAACAAAAGAGAACGTAGCTCAGTTCAAATAGTTTCGCGTTCATTAATGAGACTCGGTCGTGAAGGCCGGGTCTTTTTTATTGTCGCGTTATAATCAGGGTGTTATATTGAAGCAAGAGGTGATTAACGATTAGCACATTTTTAATAGTTGATGGTCATAGTTTGGCTTACAAGGCTCTCCACGCAATGCCGGTAAATCTCTGCGCTCCTGATGGAACTCCGACCGGAATGATTTTAGGCTTCACGAATATGTTATACAAAGTTCAAGATGAAACACAGCCGGATTGTACTGTGGTAGTGTTTGACTCGGGAGGCAAAACTTTTCGTCACGAATACTTCTCCGAATACAAGGCCGGGCGAAAAACTCTCGACGAGAATCTACGAGAAGCAATGAAGATTCAAATAACTTTTTTGCAGGAGATATTACGACTTTCCGGACACATGGTGTTAATTAGAGAAGGCTTTGAAGCTGATGACTTGGCGGCATCGTTCACAAAGATAGCACACACTGAAGGTCATGAAGTTATAACTCTTTCGTCGGATAAAGACTGGCTGCAATTTCTTGACACTAATATAAAAATGTTGCGTCTTGTTGGTCGTGGAATATCTGAAGCGAAATTATACACGGTTGAGAATTTCAAATCTGAATATGGTTTTATGCCTTCATCAATGTCTGATTACTTAGCAATAGCCGGAGACACTACAGACAATATTGACGGGGTCAAAGGGATTGGTGAGGCCGGGGCCAAACAACTTTTGGCTAGATACGCGAACATTGAGGAAATTTTTGCGGCCATTGATGAAATACCCAAGAGACAACGTGATAACTTAAACGCGGCGGGATTGGATAAAGTCATAGAAATACGTGAGAAGTTAATCAAGCTGAATGATAAAGTTTTTGATAACGAGAAGAATTTGTTGAACGAGTGCTTAAGTCTCAAACCAAACAAAGAGCAACTAGAAGAACTTGCAGGACGTTTAATGCTTGGCCGAGTCTTGGAACGATTAGGGAGCAACAAACAACTACACTACAGCGAAATCTCTATGCCTACAACAAAAATTATAATGCCGGAAGCTGAAATTTTGACTCGCGATTATAAATCAGGGCTTAAAAGCTGGCCCGCACATTTTGAAAACGTCTCAAGCATATGGGATCTAAAGACGGCTTATTATCTCCTTCACCCTGATACAACAGTGAAAAACTTCCCAAAGATTCTTGATGAGATTAACTCTGATAAAATTTTTGCTGATACAGTTGGAAAATTCAACGCACAACTTCAAACTCACGAGGGCTTGAACGTTCTCATGAATAATATAGACTTGCCATTAATTCCAGTACTTAATCGCATGGAAGATCGCGGCGTCAGACTTGACAACGAAAAATTTTTAGCCATACAAAACGAGCTTGAGGGAAAAATTTATGGTATCCAGCTAGAGATCGAACGAGATACCGGCGTCAAGATAAATATCAATTCCCCACAGCAGGTTTCCTGGCTATTATTTGAGCGATTAGGCTTTGAGCCTGACACAATGACCAAAGGCAAAAAATTATATTCAACTGATGCAGGAGTCCTTGAAAAACTCGCTAAGAAACCCGACGGCAAAATTCCTGGTCTTATTCTTGAGTACAGGGAGTTAAGCAAAATGTTAAGCGGCTTTGTTATACCTCTTCAGAAAGCAGCAGGCAGAGAAGGAATAATTCATACAACATTCGATCCAGCCTCAACGGGTACAGGACGATTAAGCAGCAGAGATCCAAACTTACAAAACGTTCCAGCGTTCGGACAATGGGCAGAAAAAATTAAATCCGGGCTTGTTCCTGTAAACCCTGAAAATGTTTTCGTGGCTGCAGATTATTCACAAATTGAGTTAAGAGTTCTTGCTTATATGTCAGGTGAGGAAAGATTGATTGACGCCTTCAAAAACAAACGCGACATTCATACCGAGACAGCCTCATGGGTATTTGATAAGACGCCGGAATTTGTTACGCCTGAATTACGACGCGCGGCCAAAATGATAAATTTCGGATTGTTATACGGAATGAGTATTTTCGGGCTTGCTGATCGTTTAGACGTTTCACGAGACGAAGCTAAAGAGATCATGAAAAGGTATTTTGACGCTTTACCGGGATTGCAGAAATTTTTGGACGAGATTGTCAATGAGGCCAAGAAGCGTGGATTTTCACAGACAGTTGCAGGACGTATAAGGCCAGTTAGGGAGATTCCAGCTAAAGGAGTAGCGTTAGATCGCGCGTTGATTAACTCACCTATTCAGGGTACAGCGGCTGATATTGCAAGAAGAGCCATGATAAATTTTGAAGCAAAACAGACCGGTAAATTATTCTTGCAGGTTCATGACTCGCTTGTCTGTGAATGTTCTGAAAACGAGGCCGATGAAGTAGCTAATGCTTTGAGCGAAATTATGATAGACTCCGGCGGCGAAATTGAACATCTTGAAGTCCAAATTAAACGCGGCAAAGATTTAAGTCATGTGTAAAATTGCGGGTTATATGCTAAAATTTATCCGTAAAAATTACGTAGTATAACAATTTGAAGGGAGAAGGTTTTAATCAATCATGATGAATTTCCTGCGCAAACAAATGAAATGGGTTATGGCTATCATTGTAGTAGCCTTTTTGTTGTCAACGTTTTTAATGTACGAAGGCAGAGGCACACGACGAACACCTACACGAAACGCTGATGGCTCAATGAGCGACTATGAAGTTGCACAGATAAACGGACGTTCATTGATGCGTTCAGAGCTTGAGACAAGGCTAAGAAATTATCTCAGCAATTACAGTTCACGTACACCAGAGTCGCTTGATATGGCTGCATTATATCAAACAGTTTTGGATCAGGCAGTGTTGGATTCGCAATTGGCCAAGGAAGTTGACGAGCGAGGAATAAGAATTAGTGATGCAGAAGCCGAAATGGCAATGAAAAATTACGCTGACACTTATTACCCGACACGTGAAACTTTCTATCAGGTCTTGGCACAATCAGGAATCAAAGTTGACGATTACAAGAAAACTTTAGCGCGTCAAATGGCTATTGATACTTTATTGAATCAGGCTATCGGCGAGGTTGAAATCAGCGAGGACAGAGCCGTGGAATTTTACGACACCATGAAGGGCTTAATCTACAGCAAACCAGAAGGCTTTATGGTTCACATGGCAGACTTCAACAATAATATGGCCGCCGAAAACTTCAGAGCGCGTTTAGTAGCTGGCGAAAGTTGGGACGTTATCGCCTCAAATGATGACATTCCTTCAGCAGATGTAATTCACATTACTCGTGAACCAGTATTCTTACCATCAAGCGCATTCACAACCGGTACTCTTATAGCTTTGAACTCTGTTGATATTTCAGAGCCTACTCCAATTCTTGAAGTTGCCAGTGAAGATTATGCCGTTGCGATAAAAGCAAGTCATGTTGATGAAAGTGTAACTCCTTACGAGGAAGTCAGCGCCGATATTAAGACGTTATTAACTCAACAGGAGCAGCGCAAGAGACTCAGCGATTATGAGGCAGAATTAAAGTCAAAAGCTAACCTTGTTATCAATGACCAAGAATTATTTGCACGTCCAGAAGTATCAGCCGACGAAACTCCGCAATTCTCACTTGATGACATTAAGATCGAAGACGTTAGCACTGACGAAGAAGCTAAATCAGAAGATACCACACCAGTAACCGAAGTTGTAGAAGTCAAGGAAGAAACAACAGAAGAGCCGAAATCCGAAGACGTCCCCGCGGTTGTTGAAGCCGAAAAAGTAGAGACTCCAGCGACTGAAACCGTTGAAGAAGAAGTAAAAGAAGAAGCCCCCGCGGTAACTGTTGAGCCTGAAAAAGTTGACGAGACTATAAGCGAGGAGAAAGCTCCGGAAGTTACAGAAACTGAAGCAGTAGAGCAAAAAACTCCTGAAGAAAACGTAACAGAAGAGCCAACGGCGGCTACTGAACCAGAAGAAATTCAGGAAGAAGAAAAATCAGAAGAGCCAGTCGAAACTCCAGCCCCTGTCGCAGAAGTTGAAGCAGCTGTTACAGAAGAGAAAGCCTCAGAGCCTGAAAAAGTTGAAGAGGTTGTAACAGAGGAAAAAGCCACGGAAGAAGCAGCAGTTGAGACTCCAGTTGTCGAGGAAGTAAAAGCTGAAGCCCCGGAAGTCGTTGAAGCTGAAAAGGTCGAAGAAGTCGCAACAGAAGAGACAACACCAGCAGAACTGGAAACACCGACTGAGACTCCAACTGTTGAAGAGGTCAAAGAAGAAGAACCAGTGGCAGAAACAGCTGAAAAAGTGGAAGAAACTGTAGAGTCTGTAGCACCTGTTGAGGAAGTAAAAGTCGAAGAAACTACCGAAGCTCCCGTAGTTGTGGAGGAAACGAAATCCGAAGATATTCCACTTCAAGAGAAAGTCTTAGAGGCTGTAGAAGAGAAACTCACAGAAGCAGTAACAGAACTTGTAGAAAAAGTCGAGGACGCTGTTAAAGAGTAAGCAGGATATACCAGGAAGTGAAGTTGTATGGCACCACGCAAAGATATACACAAAATATTAATCATAGGTTCAGGGCCAATAGTAATCGGTCAGGCTTGTGAATTTGATTATTCGGGGACGCAGGCATGTAAGGCACTTCGTTCGCTTGGCTATGAGATCGTGTTAGTGAACTCTAACCCGGCAACGATAATGACAGATCCGGAAATGGCTGACATAACTTACATAGAACCACTTAACCCCGAAAGACTCGAAGCAATAATTGCTCGTGAAAAACCTGATGCCTTGTTGCCAAATTTAGGTGGTCAATCAGGATTGAACTTGTGTGCAGAGTTACATAAGGCCGGAATTTTGGCGAAATACAATGTGCAAATTATAGGAGTTCAGGCTGATGCTATCGAACGCGGCGAAGATCGTGTAGAGTTCAAACGAACAATGCAGGCTCTTGGTATAGATATGGCACGCTCGGAAGTTGCTTACAGTGTCGACGAAGCTTTAAACATTGCCGAAAAATTGGGTTATCCTGTTGTGTTGCGTCCAGCGTATACAATGGGAGGCGCAGGCGGTGGACTCGTCTATAACCGTGAGGAGCTGAAAGTCGTCTGTGATAGAGGCTTGCAGGCAAGCATAGTTCATCAAGTTTTGGTTGAAGAGTCCGTGTTAGGTTGGGAAGAGTTGGAGCTGGAAGTAGTTCGCGATAAAGATGACAACATGATAACGGTGTGCTTTATTGAGAACGTTGACCCTATGGGAGTTCACACCGGCGATTCTTTCTGCGTTGCTCCAATGTTGACTATCTCACAGGAATTACAAGAACGCTTGCAGAAAATGGCTTATAAGATCGTCGAACATATAGGCGTAATCGGAGGAACAAATGTTCAATTTGCTCATAATCCTAAAGACGGGCGAGTCATAGTCATTGAGATTAACCCTAGGACTTCACGTTCATCGGCTCTTGCGTCAAAGGCTACGGGCTTCCCTATTGCTCTTGTATCTGCGAAATTAGCGGCTGGCTTATCACTTAGTGAGATCGAGTGCGGAAAATATGGCACGCTTGATAAATATAAACCTGATGGCGATTATGTTGTAGTGAAGTTTGCGCGTTGGGCTTTCGAGAAATTCAAGGGCGTCCAGGACAAATTAGGCACTCAAATGCGAGCAGTCGGTGAAGTCATGAGCATAGGCAGAAATTTCAAGGAGGCTTTACAGAAGGCTATACGTTCACTTGAGAAAGATCGATACGGCTTAGGCTTCGTGAAAAATTTCAACACTATGACCAAGGACGAATTATTGAGTATGCTTGAGTATCCCACCAGTGAGAGATATTTTGTGATTTATGAGGCTTTGCGGCACGGTGCAACGGTACAGGAAATTCATGATTTAACGCACGTAAAACAATACTTCCTTGATGAGATTAAAGCACTTGTTGACGAGGAAGAAAATATTTTACGTTATAAAGGCTCAATGTTGCCCGATGAATTATTGACTCAAGCCAAGAAAGACGGTTTTGCCGATAAATATCTCGCTAAGCTGTTGGACATTCCAGAGCAATCAATCAGAGAACGCCGGGAAGCTTTACGCATCAACGAGACTTGGGACGCTGTTCATGTTAGTGGCACAAAAAACGGAGCTTACTATTACTCCAGCTACAACAATCCTAACGCAAGTAATAAAATATCAAGCAACAACAAAATTATGATTCTCGGTGGTGGTCCTAACAGAATCGGTCAGGGAATCGAATTTGATTATTGCTGTGTACATGCTGCGAACTCACTTAAGAAACTAGGCTTTGAAACTATCATGGTAAATTGCAATCCCGAGACAGTATCAACGGATTATGACACTTCAGACAAATTATATTTCGAGCCATTGACTCTTGAGGACGTATTGAGCATTTACAGAGCCGAGAAGCCTTTGGGAGTTATTGCACAATTTGGAGGCCAGACACCGTTAAATCTTGCGTCAGAGCTTGAGAAAAACGGCGTGAAGATTCTTGGGACTTCCCCGGAAATTATCGACTTGGCCGAAGATCGTGGGCGCTTCAAATCCGTGATGGACTCGTTGAATATCCCTATGCCTGAATCCGGAATGGCTGCAACTCTCGAACAAGCTCATGAAGTCGCTAATCGAATTGGTTATCCCGTCATGGTAAGGCCGTCTTATGTTCTTGGTGGTCGTGGAATGGAAATCGTATACGATGAAGCTAGCCTTGAGAATTACGTTAAAGCCGCTACAGGAGTTACTCCAGATAGGCCGATTTTGATTGATAGATTTTTGAATCACGCGCTTGAATGTGAGGCGGACGCAATTTGTGACGGAACTCATGCTTACGTCCCGGCAGTCATGGAACATATCGAACTTGCTGGGATTCATTCTGGTGATAGCGCTTGCATAATTCCTTCTCGTCATATTGATTCTGAAGCTCTTGCCACGATTAAGGATTACACGCGAAAAATTGCTGAGGCTATGCACGTTGTGGGGTTGATGAACATTCAATACGCCATTGAGAAAGACAAAGTGTTTGTGTTAGAAGCTAATCCTCGAGCGTCGCGAACAGTCCCATTAGTCTCAAAGGTCTGTGGGATTCAAATGGTACCTCTTGCAGTTGAAGCTATAACACGTGAATTGACTCACAAGGATTCTCCATTGAGCTCGTTAAGCGAGAAAGTTATTCCATACTATGGCGTTAAAGAGTCTGTATTCCCGTTTAACATGTTCCAAGAAGTTGACCCGGTATTAGGCCCTGAAATGAGATCTACTGGTGAAGTTTTGGGATTAGCTCTCGAGGCTGGCGAGTCTTTCTTCAAAGCTGAAGAGGCTGCTAACGCTAAATTGCCGTTAAGTGGCTGTGTATTGATAGCGGTAAGTGATAGAGACAAGGCAGAAATCTCACGAATAGCACAAAAATTTGTTGAGACTGGATTTTCGATTTTAGCCACTGAAGGAACATACGAGGCTTTGAAAAATTCCGGTATAGCTTGCGAAAGAGTCGGGGTAGGTCGTCCTGATGTGCTTGATCGAATCATAAACGGCCAAGTTCAATTAGTTGTCAATACTCCACGCGAAAAAGCATTGACTCAAACAGGTTCAACCTTACGACGAGGCGCAATTAAGGCTGGTATCCCATACATAACTACGTTAGCGGGAGCTGATGCAGCTATTGAAGTGATAATGACTATAAAACAGCAAGGTAACGAATCGGGCTCATTGAAGTCCATAAAGGAATGGCACAAATTAATTCATTAAGCATAAAACCTTTCATACTATTTTACAACTTAGAGAAGCTCCCCTAATTAAGTAAGGGGAGTTTTTCATTAATGCGCATTTATGATTCTTGATTTTGTGAAATTATCGCGCTAAATTTTCCCACCGTAAATATATATTCATCAAGAAAGAGCGTGAAAAGTTTATGCTCATAAAATTTTTGCTAGTAGTAGCGTTTTTCGGAGTAATGCTTGCAATAGGTTTTTACTGCCGGAAGCATTCAACTGATGTAAGCGGCTTTGTGCTTGCAGGACGTTCTGTGGGGCCTTGGCTCACGGCTTTTGCGTACGGAACAAGTTATTTCTCTGCGGTCGTATTTGTAGGCTATGCTGGTCAATTCGGCTGGCGTTATGGAATCGCTGCAACATGGGCCGGGCTTGGTAATGCATTTATAGGTTCATTGATGGCGTGGGCAGTCCTTGGTCGTCGTACTAGAATAATGAGCCAGTATTTATCAAGTGCAACTATGCCGGACTTCTTTGGTAAAAGATTTAAGAGTGATGCTCTCAAAATTGTAGCGTCTATAATCTGCTTCGTGTTCTTAATTCCATATACGGCGAGTTTATATAACGGATTAAGCAGACTTTTCGGAATGGCCTTTGATATTGATTACTCGATATGCGTCATCTTCATGGCCGTCTTAACTGGAATATATGTAGTAGCTGGTGGATATATGGCAACCGCAATTAACGATTTCATTCAGGGAATTATCATGCTTTTCGGAATAACTGCAGTAGTCTTGGCCGTGTTAGCAAGTAAAGGTGGCTTTCTCAATGCTTTAGCAGGGCTTGCCGAAATTTCAGACGCTCACGCAACAACACAGCTTGCGAAATCTCCTGGAATATTCGCTTCGTTCTTCGGGCCTGATCCAGTTAATTTATTGGGCGTTGTAATTCTTACGAGCTTAGGCACGTGGGGACTTCCTCAAATGGTCCAGAAATTCTACGCAATAAAAAACGAGAGTGACATTACGAAAGGTACAGTTATCTCAACTTTCTTTGCTCTTGTCGTTGCAGGAGGATGTTATTTCTTAGGAGGCTTCGGACGTTTATTCACTGCACAGCTTGACCCCACTGGTATTGGAGTTCCCGTTGAAGGTTATGACTCTGTAATTCCTTTGATGCTTTCAGGTTTGCCGGATTTATTGTTGGGAGTCGTTGTTATTCTCGTGTTATCGGCTTCAATGTCAACGCTTTCTTCACTCGTGCTTGCTTCAAGTTCAACTCTTACGCTTGATTTATTGAAAGGCCATGTCATTAAGGATATGAACGAGGCTAAACAGTTATTCGTAATGCGAATCTTAATCGTGATGTTCATAATTATCTCTGTCATACTCGCTTTGATTCAATATCGCTCAAACGTTACATTCATAGCTCAGTTAATGGGAGTTTCTTGGGGAGCTTTGGCCGGAGCTTTCCTTGCGCCATTCATGTATAGTCTATATTGGAAAGGCGTTACGAAATTGTCATGCTGGGTTAATTTCTTGTTCTCAAGTTTTGTGATGATAGCGAATATTTTTGTGCGTCCAAGTTTTCCCGCGCTGCTTCAGTCCCCAATCAATGCCGGAGCGTTTTGCATGTTAGCAGGATTTGTGATCGTGCCTGTTGTGAGTCTCGTAACTCCTAAACCTGATAAACAATTCCTTGAAGACGCTTTCAACTGCTACACAAAAACCGTAACTGTAAGACAGTCAAAGGCTTTGGGCGATTAAGTGAGAGTTGTAGATATTCACGTCCATACATTTCCGGAAAAAATAGCTGCGTCAGCTCTGAATACTTTACAGTCAAAGAGTCATACGCGGCCTTTTACTAACGGGACTATAAACGGACTTTGTGCTTCAATGCGTGAAGCAGGGATTACGAGTTCAGTTTTACAGCCTGTGGCCACAAGAGCGGATCAAGTTACACGAATCAATGACAATGCCATCAAAATTAACACCCAAGCAAAAGAGAAGGGCATATATTCATTCGGAGCAATGCACCCGGAATTTCTTAACTACGATTCAGAATTGACTCGAATTAAAGCCGCTGGTATCTGTGGAATAAAATTGCACCCCGTCTATCAAGGTGTAAGCATTGATGATGAACGTTACATAAAGATTCTTGCACGAGCGTTTGAACTTGGTCTTATAGTTTTAATTCATGCTGGCTGGGATATAGGCTTCCCTGGAAATGATTACGCTATGCCATGGAGAATTAGCGAGGCTTTAAGAGCTTCAGGGCTTACGAGTTCTTCACGGGTTATATTAGCTCACATGGGAGGCTGGAGAGCTTGGGACGAGGCTTGCGAAATTTTTGCTGACGTTGAAGGCGTTTACATTGATACAGCGTTCTCCCTGGGAAGGTGTTACTCGAATAATGACGGTTATTATAAAAGCGTTGACGAGTGCAAAATGTTAAACTCTGAAAAATTCATGACCATCATAAAAAGTTTTGGGGCTGAAAGAGTTTTATTCGGGAGCGATTCTCCTTGGGCCTCACAGTTTGAAAGCGTGAAAGCTATCAATGCTCTTGACCTAATTGACCGTGAGAAAAATTTAATCCTGTACGAGAATGCAGAAAGATTAGTAGAAAGTTTAGACCCTGCCTTCAGTAGGTAGGGCCTTTTTGTTGTCGTTATTGTTTCTTGAACGTGCCTTCAAAAATGAAATGACACTTCTTCTCAGGAGTCAGCGGTGCAATTCCTTCCCAGCGTGTTTCGATCTCCGTCTCTGACACAAGCGTTATAGTTATGTTCAAAGCTTCGTCGCCGGCGGTTATTGCTTCAAGCCTCCATTCATCATCGCTTCTTTGACTCAAATTCATAGGCTGGTGAGTTTTGTCAGCAGAAAATGTTCCCTGGTATATTTCCATAATATCAAAGGCTTCCCATTTGTAAGAATAATCAATATCGGCAGAATAAATTTTATTTGACAAGTCTCCTTTGTCTTCAATGTCGTTGAACGTTATATCGGTGCTTGTACTCATAACCAAGGTCAACTGATCTTCCATTCCCAACTCGGTATTTACAGCGGACAATTCGTCGCCTTCTTTAACGAGTTTCCAAGTTCCCGTCAATATGTCAGTGATAAGACGCTTAGTGAGCGGCGTATCTTCATCGTAGTCAGTGCTGTTGCTGCTCTTCCTGTAACTGCATTCGATCTCGTAATGATAATAGCCTCCGAGTGAATTTACTTGCGCCCAACCGTCCCACACTGTGCTTATCTCTGTATCAGACACGATTGTGATATTGACGCTAAGAGAGTCTGTTGTGTTTCTAGCTTCAAAACGCCATTCACTGTCAGAAACTTTTGTTATAGTCATAGTTTGAGTCTTCACGTCAGAATTATCAGCAGTGTAGCTTCTAACGTCAAAATTTCCATACAATACAGAGCCGTTAAGAGCAAGCCACTGATGCAAGAAATAAACGTCTGCAGTCCCTGTTACTTCACTGTTACTGAAGTCGCTTAACTCCGTGAAAACCATTTTGATCCCCGCGTTAGGATTTAGAGTCATACCTGCTCCTGTTGTAGTGTTTGTAGCTATAGCACTCTCGGCTGTGTGAAGTAGCCATGTACCCTTCAGAATTTCATCTATAGTTTTATCCGTAGTTTCTGTATCGCCTGAACTAGTTGAGTCGCTGTCGCCTGATGATGAACCGCTATTCTTTACGAATGAACTTCTTATCACAGCATCGCAATAATCATTAAGAGCCGGAATATATGCTGATACGTTCCATTGCAAAGTCATAACGCTATTTGAAGAGAGAGTAATTGTTATTCGGTTGATGTTTGAAGACGACGCGGTAGACGTTGATTCTAACAGCCATTTGTCAGCAGCTACTTGCGAGATCGTCATTGTCTTGGCCGTACCGCTTTTAATACTCACAGTCCCGAGCGAGACTCCGTTTTCGTCGAGAGCTGTGCATACATATGAGTAATTTACATTTGCAGTTCCCGTTAAATCCGGCGAAGTTCCGCTAAGTGCTACATCTGAAATTGCCATAGCGTAATCTGAAACGTGCCATAAATTAATTTGTTCCGTCTTGTCCGCTGATTCGTACGTAGCGTTTCCCTTATAAGTAGACGCTTCGTCAAATTGCCAAGAGCCCGTTAATATATCTGCTATAGTTGTGCTTACGTCTTCGGTCGTTGTATCGCTGTTATCATCAGTGCTGCTGCTCTCGTCCTCTGTATAGCTTCCTCCGCAGCCGGAAAAAATCATAACGCACAGTGCCATTATGAATAATAGACTCCAAGTCTTAAGTTTACGCATTAATCATTACCCTTCTTTCATGAATTTTACGTAACAATTATATCAGCTATTGTGCCTCCTCCTATGACATAATCGTTATCGTAAATCACTGCGGCTTGGCCTCGGGCAGGAGCTTTGATTGCTTCGCTAAACTCTATGATAAATTCTTCGGGGCTAGTTTGATTGATCGTCGCGGGTAATTCTTTTTGCCTGTAACGAACTTTTACGCGTGCTTGATAATTTTTAGGAAGCTCTGGTAATGCTATTAAGTTGGCGTTAATGACCCTGATTTTACGGGTTAATAATGACTGTTCGGACAAAGTTATCGTGTTGTCGTTAATGTTTATGTCAGAAATGTAAAGCCGTGATTTTGCTGGAATCCCCAAGCCTCTTCGTTGTCCAATAGTATAATGAATTATTCCGTCGTGAGTGCCTAAAATTTTTCCTGAATCGTTAATGAAATTCCCTGGCTGATATTTTTTGCCGGTGTAAGTCTCAATGAAGTTTGCGTAATCTCCATCAGGTACAAAGCATATATCTTGTGAGTCATGCTTACGAGCGTTCACAAAACCTAATTCTTCGGCCAAGTTCCTAGCGTCAGATTTATTCATATCCCCTAAAGGAAATTCCGTATGGGCTAATTGTTCCTGTGTCAACATGTAAAGCACGTAGCTTTGATCCCGCGACAAGTCCTTAGCTTTTCGCAGCAAGTAATGTCCTGAAGAGTCGCGTTCAATTTTAGCGTAATGTCCAGTGGCGATTTTCTCAAGGCCGATTTCATTAGCATGACCCAAAAATGCCTCGAACTTCATGAATTTATTGCAGTCTATGCAGGGATTCGGAGTGCCGCCGGATTCGTAAACGTTCACAAATTTCCTGATAACGCGTTCTTCAAACTCATTCATGTAATTCAAGACTTCATGTTCGATTCCTAAAAGCTCACAAATTTTTCTTGCGTCATTAATGTTTTCAAGCGAGCAACAAGTTTTTGATAAGACTCCCAAAGCTTCATTCAGGAATAATAACATCGTCGCCCCCTTGCAAATTTTGTACTTCTCACGCATCAAATAAGCGGTAACGCTACTGTCAACGCCACCGCTCATAGCTACTAATATGCTCATGAAATTTCTTGCTTACTTCACTAACTCGGCCATCTTCTTGAGTCTCTTGGCTACCTCGTCAAGAACTTCATCGGAGCGTGCAAAATGGAAACGGATCAAGTTATTAATTGGCTCACGGAAGAAACTTGAACCAGGTACTGCGGCTACACCGATATTCTTGATTACCCACTCGCAGAACTCTAAATCGCTCCAGCCTTTGAACTGATCAAGCTCAAGGAAATTGCTAATATCAACCATGACGAAATACGAGCCTTGCGGGATATTATGCTTGAAGCCGGCATCATCGAGAGCCTTCAATAATTTTTCGCGCTTGTGAGTATACTTGGCCTTGAGTTCATCGTAATAACTTTCTGGAAGCAAGAAAGCTTTTGTCGCAGCTTCCTGCAATGGTGCAGCAGCTCCAACCGTCAAGAAGTCGTGAACTTTTCGTGCGCCCTCAACAACATCAGCAGGCCCGATTAAATAGCCGAGTCGCCAGCCAGTTATCGAATACGTCTTTGAGAGAGAGTTGCATGTAATCACGTGGTCAAACAGGCCGGGAAGTCCTGACGCGTAAACGTGTTTATACGGATCAAATACAATATGCTCGTACACTTCGTCCATAATCATATAGGCATCATATTTCAAGGCAAGCGCGCCGATCTCCGTTAATTCCTTCTCCGTGAAAACTTTTCCGCAAGGGTTTGAAGGGTTGCAGATAACAATAGCTTTTGCGCCCTGCTTGAAACCGTCCTCAATAATGTTAATGTCGTAGTCGTAAGTTGGTGGCACTAATGGAACGTAAATCGGTGAAGCTCCAGAGAGGATAGCATCGGCTCCATAATTCTCATAGAACGGTGAGAAGACTAGAACTTTATCGCCAGGGTTGCAGATCGTCATCATTGCGGACATCATTGCTTCAGTGCTTCCACAGGTGATTACTATTTCTGTTTCGGGATCAATCTCACGTCCGATAGCTTTACTTTGTTTTGCGCAGATAGCGTCTCGGAAATTCTTTGCTCCGAATGTTATTGCGTACTGATGAGGGCCTGTATATGCAGTTTGAGCTAATGAGTCAAGCATTTCTTTCGGGGGATCCCAATCAGGAAAGCCCTGTGATAAATTGATAGCTCCATATTTGTTGCAGATTCTTGTCATTCGTCGGATTACGGAGTCTGTGAAGGTGCCTACTCTGTCACTAAGCTTGGGCATAATATATTTCAAATCCTTTCATCGTTTTGAATTAAATTTTACACTCGCAATTTTAGATTTTATTCTCACAATTTGCAATATTTGCACCTTGTCTTACTTTTGTGCCATAACTTTTCTGTAAAGCGTTATAAGTGAAGTTGTGCAGCGTTCGTGAGAGCGTCTGGAGTTCAGAAAGTGTCGCGCTGTCATTGCTACGTGTCGTCCTCGTTCGGTCAAGCCTAAATGAATTATTCGGTCTAGGTTGTCCTCGTCGTCGCTAATCAAGAAATATCCATCAGGGCCAAGAATTTCATCGAGATAGCCAGATTTATGTGATGCTATTGCAAGTCCCCTCATGGTTAAAATTCCTGCTCTCATTGCCTCACGCGGGCCTGTGTCTTCAGCAAGATAAACTCCGCTTAATGCTTCCGGACGCAAAACTTTATCGAGAATGTTAATGACGGGATAATCACCTTCAGGCAACTTTCTATCACTACGAACGAATACTGCCTTGCTTACTTCTTCGCTTTGAGTGCTCAATGGATCGAACACAGGAAAAATTACTGACTCCCCATTTACTGCTCCTTCAGTGAAGAAGCGTGAAGGACTCCCCGCCCAATCATTGCCTTCTAGTAAAGTGTGTACGGTCTTGGAATGCATACGAACAATTTTCCACCATGCTGGAGGTTTCCCGAACAAGTGCCAAATTTCGCGGCGTGTGAAAACGTTCTTGACTCGCTCAAAACCGGACGTGCTTTTATCGTTTGCGCTTATTACTCTTAATTCTATGTCGCGTGAATGAGTTCTCAATGCGTCAGCCATATGTTCAATGACCTGTGCCAGAGTTTTATTCACGGAGCTTGATAAATACCAGTTAAGCGTGTGCATGTTACACAAATTCAGCCATGTTAAATTTTTTGCGGCCAATCCTCAAGAATAAATATTTCCCGTTCAACAACGTATCTTGAGTCACTTCTGCTTTCTCGTCAGAAATTTTTACACCGTTGATTGAGACTCCTCCTTGACGAATCGCGCGCTTGGCCTCTCCATTACTCTCACATGCTCCGGACGTTGCCAACACGTTCACAGCACTGACAGGGAAATTCACGCCTTCAAGTTTTGCATAAGGGACTTCCTGTTTCAACATTTCGCAAGTTTCTTCACTGACGCCGGCAAAATCAATCTTGGGATTGAATAATATCTCGCTGGCATTGATAACGCTCTTTGCAGTCTCTTCTCCGTGAACAGTCTTTGTAACCTCGAATGCTAATTTCTTCTGGGCTACACGTTTTTCCGGTGCTTGATTATGTTCAGTCATTAAGGTCTCAATCTCTTCAAGCGGCATGAACGTATAAAGCTTCAATAATTTTTCCACGTCTCTATCGTCAGTGTTAAACCAGAATTGATAGAACTTGTAAGGACTCGTTTTAGTTGGGTCAAGCCACACCGCGCCAGCTTCAGTCTTTCCGAATTTCGTCCCCGATGAAGTCAATAACAATGGTTGAGTGAGTCCGAAGACCTCATTTCCCGAAGTGCGTCTAATGTAATCAGAGCCTGCCAATAAATTTCCCTGTTGGTCGTTTCCTCCCATTTGTAAGCGACAGCCGTAATGCTCATTCAAGTATTTGAAGTCCATAGCCTGTAACAGAACGTAAGAAAACTCCGTGTAAGAGATTCCCTTTTCCGGATCCTCAAGCCTTGAACGAATATATTCACGTGCGATTAAATTGTTGATTGAGAAATATTTGCCGACATCATGCAGAACTTCCAAGAACGAAATTTTTGACAGCCAGTCGTAATTGTTGAGGAGCAACGCAGAATTTTTCCCGCAGTCAAAGTCAAGAAACTTTCTTAACTGTACCTTAACGCCCTCTATATTATGCTGAACAGCCTCAAGGGTTATCAAGTTGCGTTCTTTGCTCTTACCTGATGG
This sequence comes from uncultured Synergistales bacterium, assembly GCA_905234205.1. Taxonomy (GTDB): domain Bacteria; phylum Synergistota; class Synergistia; order Synergistales; family Aminobacteriaceae; genus JAFUXM01. Next base: position 23,883 of record CAJOGG010000002.1, read on the forward strand.
ATCACCGATTAAGCCAGTACCGCCGCCAGCCAGTGCTATAGGTCTGTGGCCAAGTCTCTGTAACCAACCTAACGCCATCAACGGAATCAAATGTCCCACGTGTAAACTATCAGCTGTAGGATCGAATCCAACATAAGCCGTAACCATTTCTTCATTCATAACTTGGGCCAAGCGTTCCTCGTTCGTACACCATTCAAAATAGCCTCGTCCTCGTAAAACTTCAAATGCATTCATGTAAATCAAGCTCCTTTGTAGTCAAATGCCTAGTAATTCGCGAATATTATATATTACTCAAGTTCAGGTAAAACTGTCTCGTATTCACTCTCATAAGCATGAGCCTTGGCCGTCTTCTTCTTGATCTTGGCAACTTCATTAGCTGCTTGGTTGATTAATTCAACCGTCCCTGCTCCTCCAACACAACCACCCGGGCACGCCATACCCTCAAGCAAATAGCCGTTATACTTTCCTGCCTTAGCAAGTTGTAACATCTTTCTGCAATTGTCGAGGCCTTCAGCGTGTTCAACTTTGACTTCAATATCAGGGTGAGTGTGTTTGATGCAGTTCACGACAGCCGACGCAACTCCGCCACTTACAGCAAAGCCCCTTCCGTCAGCACTAGCATTGTTTGGAACTGGAATCTCTTCAAGCGACGTAAAATCAACTTCCTTGGCCGAGAACATTCCCAACACTTCTTCAAACGTCAACACGAAATCAACATCGCTCCTAATAGATTTGCGGCTTGCCTCAAGTTTTTTCGCTGCACACGGACCAATAAACGCTACTTTACATTCAGGGTGTTCCTTCTTGATTAAGCGTCCCGTCAAAACCATAGGAGTTAGAGCCATACTGATACACTCTGCATATTGCGGAAATTCTTTCTTGGCCATAACGCTCCACGCCGGGCAACACGACGTACCCATAAACGGTAATTTCTCAGGGACCTCCTTCAGGAAGTCTTCAGCCTCTTGCAGGGTACACAGGTCAGCACCTATAGCAACTTCTACGACATCAGCAAAGCCAACTTTTCTGAATGCAGCACGCATTTTTTCCGGGGTCAAGTCCTTGCCGAACTGTCCAGCAACTGCCGGAGCTATAGCAGCATAAACGGGAGTATCACTCTTGATTGCCTGAATACACTGGAAAATTTGAGCCTTATCCGCAATCGCACCGAACGGACAATTAGCCAAGCACATTCCACAGCTCACGCACTTCTCTTGATCAATTTCAGCACGGCCGTATTCGTCGCTCTTAATGGCTTTCATTCCGCAAGCTTTTGCGCAGGGACGTTCCATTCTCAAAATTACTCCGTACTGGCACACGGTCATACAACGCCCACACTTCACGCATTTAGTCGAGTCTATGTGGCCTTTACCGTTCTCAAAATATATAGCGTCTTTCGGACAAACTTGACTGCATGGACGAGCTAAACACCCCTGGCACTGGTCAGTAATCGTAACTTTGTTATCGGGGCATGAATGACAAGCGAACTTTATGATGTTGATGAGTGGAGGCTGATAATATTTCTCAGGGTGAACGCATTCTTCTGCCCCCCTTGAGACTGGCGCATGTTCAGCGGCTGAACGTAACGGCAACCCCATAGCAAGACGCATACGTTCTCTGACTATTGCACGCTCAAGAAATACGCTGTCCCTATAATGCGAGACTTCACCAGGAATTATTCTGTACGGTATCAGTTCCATCTCTGATAGATCTCCTGGCTTGTAG
>CAJOGG010000003.1:0-10130 GCA_905234205.1 uncultured Synergistales bacterium
GAAATTGCGTTTCCAAGTTTATCTTCATCGGCTCTGCTCTGTGCAATAACTGCGACGCTGTAAACTGGCTTCGGGAACTCAATCGGCGGGAATTGTCCGGAGAATCCTCCTTTGGTTGCGAGCGTGTGGCCAACTCTTGCGCTTTGAAGTTTTGGAATTGCGACTATATCACCAGCTATGACTTCCTTAACGTCTTTGCCGTCCTTACCAGTCATTAACTTGAATGAGCTAATGCGCTCGTCCTCACCCTTGTTGACGTTGTAAATGCTTGACCCTTCTGAAGAAAGAGTACCCGAATATACGCGAATGAATGACAATTTACCGACAAAGGCATCGGCCATAATCTTGAAGCATAAAGCACTAAATGGCGCGTCAACTTTCGGTTCTGCTTTAATTCCGTCAGAGGCCTCAATTGCTCCGATATCTACAGGGGACGGGAAATAATCCGCTACAAAGTCCATGAACTCATTTACACCGATATTTGTTGACGAGGAGAGAGCAAACACGGGCATGATACGTTTTGAGGCGATAGCTTTTTTAAGAGTGCGTTCAATGTCAGCTTCTGCGATTGTCTCACCCTCTAAATACTTCTCCATTAATTCGTCGTCCATTTCAACGGCTGCTTCGATTAAAGCCTCTTTTGCACTTGCTGCTTCAGGAGAATCGCTCTTAAGAACGTCAATGACTCCCGAGAATTTATCAGCTGCACCGATTGGCAAGAATACTGGCAAAGCATTCTGTGAGAACTGTGTCTTGATGTCAGCCAAAACTTTTTCAAAGTCCGCGTTTTCCCTGTCCATTTTTGACACTACAAAGGCTACAGGAGCGTTGTGATGTTCAGCGTATTCCCAAGCTTTGCTGGTCTGGACCTCAATACCACCAACCGCACTAACGAGAATAACTGCTGTATCAGCTACACGGATAGCCGCGCTCATTTCGCCTGTGAAATCTGCATAACCTGGGGCATCAAGTACATAGAAAGTTTTGCCCTTACGCTCAAACGTTAATAATGAAGTGCTGATTGAGATATTGCGCTTTTGTTCTTCGGATTGGAAATCGCTGACTGTGTTACCATTCTGGACGTTGCCCATACGAGTTATATTGCCGTTATCAAAGAGCATTGCTTCAGCTAATGAAGTCTTACCTGCTCCACCATGTGCACATAATGCGAAGCTCCTTGTGTCTTCGGGTTTACGTACCCCCATTGTGAAAAACACCTTCCCTATAAAATTTTATGATAATCTTGATTGGCTGTATTATACTACTGACAAGAAAAATCCCTTATGCGTCAAAAAATTTCTGGATTATCTCCTTAATTTCCTTCAACGGTAGAGTCTTCAACATATGGCCTTCAGGTTTCAAAGCTTCAATTTGTTCAATGCTTCCTGCGTCAGTCTTAGCCGTCAAGAACATTACAGGTATTTTCGCTGTGTCAGGGTTAGCACGTAGAGTTTCAAGAACTTGCGGGCCATTCATTTCGGGCATCTCATAATCTAATAGAATCAAATCAGGCTTTGCACGTGCAAGAATCTTCAAAGCGTTTGCGCCAGAATTTGCGGGTAATACTTTGTAGCTTGTGCTTAATCCTTCGCGTAAAGTCCTAATCATAACTGCGTCGTCGTCAACTAATAACAAAGTCTTCTGGGACTCAGCGGCTTCTTTGTTAAGTCCTGAAAGTTTTTCACGAATTTCGTTGGCGTTAAATGGTCTCACGAAAGCTTCAGCCCCTGGAAAATTTGCGTTCGCTATCTCTGCTTGGGTCCCTAGTAAAAATATTTTAGTGTTTGCAAAAGTTTTTAATCGTTCTAAATTCTCAATGCCGGCCAAGTTCACTAATGTAATTTGGGGAATGTAATTAAATTCATCGTTGGATCGTGCAGGTGAAATTTCAAACGTATCATTTAGACTCTTGATTAACATATCAGCTCCCATTGATGGTCTATCACTGATATATAGAACTTTTTCCTTCATGTGTAAATTTATCTCTCCTTATTTCAATGCTTCTTCAAGTCCTGCCCAGTCGGCACTGTCCGCACACGTCGCGATAACGTTAAAGCGTTCGGCTTCTGATTCAGGGATTTTGTATTCTCGTAACATTGCTATTATTCCATCTATAGAATCACTATCGAACATTGACGCAAATTCCTTTATAGCTTCATAGGCTTCGTGCAATTTCTCGATGTCAATCAATTCCGCGTTCTCGTCCTGTTTGTAGAGCGGTGCAAGTTTATCAAGATAGCTCCTGTAATTCATGAGCAACTCCGGCGTTAAATCTGCTATGCTGTCGGTGTCGTTATTGTTCCCGCATTCTTCAAGATAAGCTGCCTGTGCTGATAATTCCGTTGCGCCTATCAATCTCGCTGAACTCTTCAAAGCATGTACTTTGATCGTGTAATTTTTAACGTCGCCTTCAGTCATAAAAGCCTCAATATCGCGCAAGTTGTTGTTAATTGAGTTCCAGAACTGCTGCAGAGTTTTCGATAAAATTTCCTCGTTCGCACAATTTTTTATAGCTTCTGAGTAAGTCAAACCTTCTGTGTGTGAATAAAATTTCTCAAGTTCAGATTGCTCCGTACTAGTTTCTGAAAACTCTTCAACTTCAGAATTACTGTCCTGCAACTTTATTTTCTCGGGAGGCAAATATTTTATCAAGGCCGCTTCTAGCGTAGTACTCTCAACAGGTTTCGACAAGTAATCCGTAAAGCCTTCTTCAAGATATTTATTTCGCGCGCCACTAACAGCATCGGCCGTCAAACATATTACAGGAGTCTCAACGTTCAGACCGTCTTTTTGCTCACGAATATGCTTCATAGTTTGGGTGCCGTCCATTTTAGGCATTCTCTGATCCATGAGAATCAAATCGTATTTCGTTTCTAGCGTCAGATTCAAAGCTTCTATGCCACTTGAGGCTGTATCAAGCTGAATTTCAGTCTTACTCAACAATCCCTCTATAACCGTTAAATTCATGTCGGTGTCATCAACAACCAGCAAATGAGCGTCAGGCGCCTTGAAAGATTCCTGATAAGTCCTCATTGTGTGAACGTAACGATCAAATTTATCATGGAAGTTGCCTATAGGTTCATCTTCAATAACTTTCTGCGGCAAATATATTGTGAAGGTTGAACCCTTTCCGTACTCGCTTTCCACTTCTATGTGACCGTTCATCAATTGCAGGAGGTTTTGAGTGATTGAAAGGCCAAGGCCAGTGCCTTCGACTGTGTTATTCTGCACTAGGTCAATGCGCTCAAACTTCTTGAACAATTTCCCGATGTCCTCTTCCCTAATTCCAATACCAGTATCGCTGACTCGAAACACTAGATTTATAGTTTCTCGGCCGTCGTCATCATAGGATTTTTCGCCCTTCACGTTTAGTGAAACGCTTCCTTCATGAGTATATTTCACGGCGTTATTGAGAACGTTAGTAACAACTTGACGTACTCGGACTTCATCACCATATAATCCATCGGGGAGATCCTCATCAACTTTCACGTTAAACTTCAGATCTTTTTGACGAGCTTTGAACACAATCATGTTAGTAACGTCGTTTAGAACAGAGCTTAACTTGTAATCACTCTCGGCAATTTCCATTTTACCGGCTTCAATCTTGGAGAAATCAAGAATATCGTTTATTATCGAGAGTAAATTTTTGCCTGCGCTCTCAACATTTCGTGCATAGGTAGTGATTCTGTCGCTGGTGCTTTCTCGTATGATCATCTCGTTCATGCCCAAGACTGCGTTAATCGGAGTTCGTATTTCGTGGGACATGTTGGCGAGAAATTCGCTCTTAGCAGAGTTGGCCCGGCGTGCTTGCTGCATAGCTGCCTTTGCAAGTTCCAGAGCTTCTTCTAATTGTTCGCTGCGTTCCTGTTGTTCCTTGTGTAATCTCGTAGTGTCTGAAACAAGAATAATATAGAATCCAGGGTTGACCGCGTAAAAATTGAATTGCTTGTAAAATATTTTCTCGTCGATCTCACAGGCTATATTGACCTCGTAAAGAGCGTTTTTCTGTGTACCAAAAGCTATAGCATCAGGAGCAAGAGCATGAGCCATTGAATGAATTTGTTCGTCAGTTCCGTGTAAGATCGGCACGATCTCATCATGAATATACGAGTTAAATGTGTCATGCATACTTTTTGGGAGAATGCTGCCTTCGGGTAAATCTTCACTGACTGTAACATGGTAACGTCCTATAGCCATGTAAGCTATCATTTCGAATTGACGCGCCAAAATTTTATCTACGATTGTCTGATAAACTTTGGAGTTGTTGCACTCACGCTCGGTTATAAATGCCACGACGTTTCCGTTAATGGGGTTTCGAGTCATCATTGCGTGGTACTCAACGTAACAGATATTGCCGTTCTCACGACGCGACAACAATACTAAACGAGTCCCAATTTTTCCTTTTACATAAGCATCAAGCAACGCATCAACGTTAAAAGTTTCAAGAAATTTTCTGCGCTCAACAAAATTGATATAATGCCTGGCTCTCATGTTCAACATGTCAGTATAATTTTCTTGGTCCTCGTCGCTCTTGAACAGATCACGCCCTCTTTTTTCCTCAACAAAATTGCGCGTCAAGTCCACTCGAAACATTCCAAGTGTAAATTTATCTTGATGATAGAAATTTTGGCCAATAGCGTCGTAACTAGTCTTGATTTTCTCCTCGTAATTTTTGAATAGCGTTATATCTGAAAAAGTTATGTACGTGTAGTCTTCTCCACCAATACTGACAAAAGCGTAATGAGCCTTGACCCATATGATATTTTTCTTAGTCGTAATCTTGCGAATCTGAATATTCATGGTTTTATCCTGAGATTCATGATGAGTCAACATGTAATCGACTAACGGCATATCTTCTGGGTAAACTGTTTCGCTAAAGTCTCCAGTCGCGTTAAAGCGGGTTACGTTTTCCGGTGTGTCTTCCATCATTGATAAATATTCCTGCGATACAAAGACGGCTTCAGGCTTTCCATCTTTGAGGACGTGAATCAATATCGCGCTGTTGCCTAATTGCTTTATGGTCTCAATGAATTTTTGCTGTTCATCATGTTGTGTAGAATAGCTCATGAAAATTTTAGAACTCCTTTAACATTTACGAGAATACACGCTAATTTTTGACATACTATCCATCTGCTTCATGCAGAGAGATTTTAGCCTCAATGACTCTGAGAATTATACTATATTGCGTTTTATATCCGCATACGCTGTAGAACAAAAGTTAGGGGGCTTTACGGCATTTACAGGTACAAGACAATTGCTTGCCTATCATGATAAAATCACGCTCGCTGCGGATTAGATAAGATTTTCCTGCTTTATAATGGAACGTAACTTTTCAACTACATTTTCAACTACAAAAATCTTTATTTTACTTAGTGCTATCATGAACTCACAGAGCTTACTGAAAAAATAGAATCACTCGTTTTGATTCGACGTACACATTATAATTTAAGCAAAAAAATTTTGGGGGAGAGATCAGTTTATTGTCTTGAACGCGTTAAAATTTGGGGGCGATGATTACCCGTTAATGAATGCCTACGTTGATCCCGATTGCCTGAATGAATTTCGCGAGAGGGTCATAACTCTTCACGACGAATACAAAAAATTTACGGCCGGAGAATTTCTCACAAGAAGCTACATTTTCTCGGGTAAGTATTTGACGTTTGCAGGAGCGTTAATGTTTGGTAACATCATCAGAGTTACAGCAACTCTAAATCATGAAGGTAAGCAAGTTGTGATTGAGGCACAAAATATTTGGGAAGCATACACGAGTCTTTTACCGCGATTGACCAGCAAACTTTCATCAAGGTGCAGAAAAATTTATCGTGAAGCATTCATCAACGCGCTATTGTTCTCTGAATACAACATCAACAACAAAATCAACGTTCATATCTCTTCAAGGCCGCCAAAAGTTTCGATAGACTACCCTGGAATAATTGCAAGAACAACGAGAAATCATAGGCTCAAGAAAATTTTTGAACTCGCTGGAATTTCATGGAACAAACACAACGAGCTAGACATTACGCTTGAACAAGACGCGCTAAACTTTAGAGTAAAAGCCAGTTTTGAACTTGAAGGCCCCGCAGAACTTCCACAACCAGTAATCTTATAACAAGGAGATATTAATCATGAAGAATTTGTTGACGCTAATTATTTGCTTGAGTGTGTTGTTTATTCCTGAAGCATCATCTGGACAATCAATAACTGAACCTAGCTGGACGATACAGGGAAATTTTCAGATTACTGACGGTGATTTAGATTGGGTAATAATTGGAGAATGCGCATACTTTCAGGTAAGGTCAGCGGACGGAGAAATTTTGTATACGCGTGATGGAAGATTTAGCATTAACGCAGAAGGCCAACTGGAAAACAGCGAAGGCTATTTGCTTGAACCTGCTATAGAAATTTCAAGTGACGTAACTGAGATTCTATTATCGCCTTATGGAGTCGTTAGTGTTCGTGTTGATAGCGATACAGAATTACATGATATAGGCCAACTGAAATTAGCACGCTTTGAGAATCCCGCAAAACTTCGGCCGCTTGGTGGTTTATTGCTTGAGAAAACTAGCGAGAGTGGAGAGCCAACAATATCTAATCCAGGAGAAAACGGAATGCCACAAGTTAGACAAAACGTTATAGAAATGCCGTGCCCTTTCGTCATAACAGAAAAACTAGACGACGCAATAACAGGAGAGCCTTATGAAATTCCGCTTAAAAGCTATGGTAGGGAAAATTATTACTATCTATGGTCAGGCAAGGGGTTGCCAAGGGGTTTATACATTACTGACGAGGGAATATTAGCAGGCGTTCCAACAAAGACAGGACTCTATAACGTAGCAATCAAAGTACGAGTTGGCTTCGTCTATCACACAAAAATATTTACGTTGAATGTACGTCAGCCCGTAGAGATAAGAACAAGCGTTCTAAAGTCAGGACGTTACAATAAATTCTACACACAACAAATTTCACACAAAGGTACAACGCCTATAACATGGAGTGCTGAAGGATTACCGGAAGGCATAACGATAGACTCTAACACCGGAATAATTTCGGGCATTACTTCGGAGTGCGGGACGTTTCCTGTAACGATAAAGGGAGAAAATTCTGTCGGTGTTGCCTCAAAAGATTTCACGCTTTACATAAGGGGTATAGCACCAAAATTTTCGGGCAAGTTTGACGCTGCGTATCTCAATGAGGCTTATTACTCGTCGCTTTATCTCACGAAAGGCACTGATCCGATCACATGGACTCTTGACGGAAATTTACCGACTGGATTAACTTTTGACGCAACAACAGGAATTTTACACGGGACTCCTTCGGAGCTTGGGGGATACGGTTTAACTGTAACGGCTTCAAACACTGATGGCCTTGCGAGAAAAAGTATGATGCTCGTAGTCAGAGGCAAAGCGCCAAAACTCACCCCGAATAAATTACCATCTGCAACTGTCGGCGAATATTATGAATGTGAATTTACGACTACTGGAAGCCCAACAATAGAATTAAGCGCAGAAAGTTTACCCGAAGGCTTTGAACTTGACGGCCATACCCTCAAAGGAACTCCCACCACAAAAGGCACGGAGAAAATCAAGCTCATAGTGACTAATCCCGTTAAGACCATCAAGAAAACTTTTACACTCAAGGTCAATGCAGCAAAGACTACAAGTACTAAATCACTTCCAGAGGCCGGAAAAATTTTCATGACTCCAAGAAAAAGAATCACGCTAATAAATCTCTCTGATGATTGCAAAATTGCTTGTGTGCTCCCGGAAATTTCGGTTGATAAAAGCGGCTTGTATGATTTAACCGTTGAACTTGATGAAGCTGTTGAGGCCGGCGAAAAATTAGCAAATTCCGACTCTCCTTCAAGTGATGACGATATAGCAGAATTTTACAGCGTTGACGGCACAGAAATAACAAACGTTTCCGAAGATCGTAAGATTATTGTGTCAGCATGGTTCAATGTGAATAGAGTTTATGCGCCTATCATAATAGTGAAATAAGTTTCACCCCTATAAAACATAATTATCAATCTTGACCGCGAAATTACTAACTGATAAAATTCTCACACATAAGAAAGTTTGATTGATATAATTTTCACGAAGGGAAATGACTGACGTGTTACGAAATAGACTGGGCTTTGCAAAATATGCAATGCTTGTGTTGGTTTTACTTGCTGTAATTTTTTCGGGAGCTAATGACTCTGAAGCAGCGAAGAAGAAAAAGAAACACTATGACGATTGGCGAGGCGTTGCGGCTGATATGGCTCTTGAGTTTAACGCAGCTATCGAAGACGTACAGAACGATAAATACAGAGACGCTTACACACATGTCAACGACGCATACTTCAAATACTACGAGGTTCAGGGCGTTGAACGTACTGTTATGTATGCAATTTCGGCGGCGCGAGTCAATCACATTGAGGGACAGTTTAGAGACATCAAACACGTTTTGTTAGGCAACCAAGATAAAGAGAAAGCTTCATTGCTCCAACAAATCGAGGATCTAAAAATCAAAGTCTACAAGGACTCAATGGTGCTTGATGGTAAAGCGGAGATTAGCGACCCTGACAGCGTGGGCCAAGCAATTTACGTTGTTAGTCGCAAGTACCCCGGCAGTAACTGAACCAGAGCCAGCACAAACAGTAACAGCGTCAACTGAACCCAAAACAGCTCCAGTGAGCAGAGATTGGTTGACTTTCGTGACGGCGTTCGGGCTTTTAGTTCGTGAAGGGCTCGAGGCTATACTCGTAATCGTTGCAATAGTCGCTTACTTGATAAAGACTGGTAACAAGCACATGCTCAAAGGCGTTTATCTTGGATCATTGGCGGCAATCGTTGCGAGCGTGATTTTAGCGTGGGCACTTGAGGCAATGTTAGGAGAACAAAGCGGAGTTGCTCGTGAATTGCTTGAAGGCTGGACAATGTTCTTGGCCGTGGCTGTGTTGTTCTATGTAAGCAACTGGATGCTATCAAAGGCTGACACAATAGCTTGGGAGAATTACATAAGCGGCAAAGTTCAACAATCAATCGATTCTAAGTCACAATGGACGTTAATTTTCGCGGCGTTTATAGCGGTCATGAGAGAAGGAGCGGAATTAATTCTATTTTACTCTGCAGCTTTCACTGGCGGCATGAGCGATCCAACTTACATAGCTTACGGAATAGGCGCAGGAATTTTGGTGCTGATTGCTGTGTGGGTGGCGTTCAGATATTTCAGCGTCAAGTTACCGTTAAGAGCGTTCTTCCTGTTCACAAGCATATTGCTATTCCTTATGTGTATATCGTTTATGGGTAAGGGCGTTGTTGAGTTGACCGAAGCTGACGTTATCACGTTCCGGCGATGAATGGTTTCTCAATTGAGATACTTAGCATTTACGACAGGGCAGAGACTCTAATTCCGCAAATTATGCTCGTGATCGCGGCGTTATGGACAATGCTCCCGCACCTGTTCAGGAAAAAGGATAAATCCCCCGGCAAATAATTAATAAACAGTCGGAGTATTTATAGATAAAAATTTTATGGAGGTAAACTTTTATGAAGAAGTTAGTATTAGCATTAATGGTTCTTGCTCTTGCAAGTTCAGCGTTTGCAGTCCCGGCGCCCGTATCAATGAAACCCGGTGAAGCAGGCTTTGAGGAAATACCAATCGGTGAAGAGCAGCAGGTAGGCCCCTACAATGTAGCCGCAGTATATTTCCAGGCTGTTGACATGTACCCGGCCGGCAAAAACCCTTCAAAGGAAGATTCGGATATGCACCTTGAGGCAGATATTCACCTTCAGCCAATGTACGCAATAGCTTACGGATTTGGTAACGGCGAAGATATTTGGCCAGCATATTTGACAGTTAAGTACGAGATTCTCGCTATGGACGGAAAGACGGTCGTAATGGACGGATCATTCATGCCTATGAACGCAGACGACGGCCCGCACTATGGAGCTAATATTGCCAAAGGTCTGAAGGTTGGACAGTATAAGCTTCGTTTCATAATCGAGCCGCCTACGGATTATCTGCTTCATACCGACGATGAGACTGGCGTACCTGCAAAAGAAGACGCGAAAAACTTCTTCCAGACTCATACGGTAGAGTTCAATTGGAATTATACAGCAGAGCAATTACAGAACGACTAAAGACAT
>CAJOGG010000003.1:10224-33602 GCA_905234205.1 uncultured Synergistales bacterium
TGTTGCTGTTACGGATCATTTAGCGGCGTTTGCTGTCTTGCTCGGGATAATTTACAGCTTTGCTCACTCGTTCGAGAATAATAAGCTCAAGAAATCGGCGTTAATCTTCACGATATTGGGAATTATTGCGGGCTTCGTGATGTTAGGAGTAAGGCTCTACAATCCCAAGGGCATGAACTTGATCTTAATGGCGTTCAATCGAAAACTTGTCGTAACTATCGCGGGGCTTGCGTTGATTTCAGTTTTATGTACTCTATTGGCTTCGTTAATCAAGAATAAATTTCTGCGCCTCATAAATCTTTTATCGCTGCTAGTCCTAGTGTTTATATCGTTGATGTATTTAGTGCCTCCAATCTTGCAATACACACGCGAATTTGTCTATTTCGGAGAGTCCGGCATAAGTACGAACTCAATGTTGCGCGCCTTGGGCTTCACGTTGGGAATAATAGTCTGCCTGTTATTGACGTTGAGCGCGTATGAAGTTCACAGGGCTTTGAGGAATAACAACGAGGGTAATATATTTTTGCTGGCAAGCGTTGCGATTTATGCGTGTGAGTTTTCTGCTGCGGCTGTAGCTGCGTTACAAAGGCTTAAAGTGTGGCGTACCAGTGACTCTTTATTCGGCGTAACAGTCTTTGACGTTATGATCTGGCGCGGGGAAAATCCCAATGCGTTTTTGTTTGCCCAGTTAATGCTAGCGTTAATCATGCTTGCGTTCGTAATCAAGACTCATTCAAAGCCTGATCGCGAATTTCCCAACAAGGCATTACTACGAAAAGAGAAAGCGCGCTTGCGAGATTGTCGGCGTTGGTCATGGAGCTTGGCCTTCTGTGGGGCAATGGCTGTCTTTATCGTTATAGTGTTGCATTATTACGACACTAAACCACCTGCAGAAATTCAGCCCGAACCTTACGAAATTTCCGACGGGATAATCTCAATTGAGCTTGCAAAAGTTTCAGACGGTCATTTACACAAATTCTCGTACGTTACACCGAATAAATACGACGTTAGATTCTTGGTCGTGAAGAAACCTGCCGGTGCTGCTTATGGAGTCGGGCTTGATGCTTGTGATATTTGCGGGATAGCTGGCTATTATGAACGCGGTGATGAAGAAGTTATTTGTCGTCGCTGTGATGTCGTCATGAACAAGAACACTATAGGCTTCAAAGGTGGCTGCAACCCTGTACCATTCGATTACGAGATTCGCTCGGGGAAAATTTTCATCAACGTAAAAGTTTTAGAGGCAGAGGAAAAGAGGTTCAAGTAAGCAAATGTTTTGGCGAATGATAATAAAAACTCTCGTCCGTCAGAAAAGCAAGATGCTCATGATAGCTTTCACAGTCGTGTTAGGGGTGTCGCTCTCTACGGCTATGATGAACGTTATGATCGTGAACTCAAAGTTTACGGCGCTAATATAACTGTCAGGCACAAGGACGCGGCTTTAATGAGTGATCTTTACGGAACTGGAGTCAACGATAAATTTTTGTATGAAGACGACGTTTTGAAGCTCAAGTCTATATTTTGGGGATTCAATATTCTTGATTTTGCGCCTATGCTTGATGGAAATGCGATAATGACTACCAACGGAAAAACTTCTGAAGTCTCTTTAGTCGGAACATGGACGGAGAAGCACGCAACTTTATCAACTGGTGAAGAGCTAAGCACGGGCTTAAAGGGTTTGCGAACATGGTGGGACGTCCAGGGCGAATGGCTTAATGAAAATGATAATGCCTCCGTGATGTTGGGAAAGCTCTTGGCCTCACAGAATAATATTCACGTTGGAGACGCTATAACCCTCACAGCCAATGGCATGAGTAAAAATTTCATCGTTAAGGGAATCTACAACGACGGCGGAAATGATGACGAGAAAATCTTAATGACGTTAGCAGCTGTTCAGGAATTAATGAATCTCACCGGCAAAGTCTCAAGCATTGAAGTATCAGCCTTAACTACTCCCGATAATGACTTAGCACGAAAGGCCGCCCAAGATCCCAGAAGCTTATCACCCGACGAATATGAAACTTGGTACTGTACAGCTTACGTGAGCGCAATTTGTCATCAGATTCAGGAAGTTATTCGCGATGGAGTAGCTAAAGCAGTTAGGCAGGTTGCGGAGTCAGAGGGCACGATCTTAAACAAGACGACGTTATTAATGATCCTCATCACAATTCTTAGCTCAATAGGTTCAGCGTTGGCAATCTCGAATCTAATCACAGCTAGCGTTATTGAACGTAGCCAGGAGTTAGGACTCTTGAAGGCGTTGGGCGCATACAACTGGCAAATAGCGTTACTAGTTTTGCTTGAAGTAATGTTGACGGGCTTGGCCGGAGGAGTCGCTGGTTATTTCTTGGGAATTGGCTTTGCTCAAATAATCGGTCAAACAGTTTTCGGCTCATATATCGAAATTGCGCGCATGGTCATATTAATCGTAGCTGTGATTCTGTTTTTCGTTACGTTGCTTGGGAGCGTCCCGGCTATTCGTTACTTAATGGCGTTGAAGCCAACGGAGGTATTACATGGTAAATAATCATACAAGACATGGAAGCAGAAAACGAATGTACTTGAAAATGGTATCAGGCTCATTGATTCGTCGTGCCTCGCGTTTAATCATAGCGGTGTTGGCAATTGCTATAGGCGCAACGATTTTATCCGGGCTTGTTACGATTTACTATGACATTCCTGAACAATTAGGGCGCGAATTTAGATCTTATGGAGCTAACTTGATTGTGTTGCCTCGTGGTGAAGCAAAGATAACCCGTGAGACTCTTGACGCGCTACGAAAATTAATCGGTGATGAAAAAATTGTTGGCATGGCTCCGTATCGTTATCAGACCGTGAAAATCAACGAGCAACCTTACATAATCGCCGGGACTGATTTATCGCAAGCAGAGAAGAACAGCCCGTTCTGGTACATTGAAGGCGCATGGGGAGATTCTTTGGTTGGTCACGAGATAGCCGAAACTCTGAATCTTCACATCGGAGACTCGTTCATGGTTCAAGGCGTAAAGTATGGTCAACAAGCCGAGGCCTCCGCACAGAATCTTTCAGCAGAAGAGAATCAGAAACGTGACTTGGCCGCACAAAACTTTCACAAGAACTTAAGCGTTAAAGGCATAGTTAGCACTGGAGGAGCTGAAGAAGGATTTATATTTGCTGATATAGATATGCTTGATGAATTAATCGGCGATAGTTTCCGGGCTGACGTTATAGAATGCAGTGTTATAGCTGATGCCGTTGAACTTGAGAATCTCTCGGCCAAGATTGAACGTGAACTCCCGGATTTACAGCCTCGTGCAGTCAGAAGGCTTACTCAATCGCAGGATATAGTGTTAGGAAAATTACAGGCTCTCGTTTTGCTCGTTACGGTCGTCGTGTTAATAATCACAATGATCTCTGTATATACAACGATGATGGCAATGGTCGCTGAACGTCGTAGGGAAATTGCTTTGAAGAAGGCGTTAGGGGCAGAGAATAAACTCGTGATGAGCGAATTACTTGGCGAAGGAGTTTTGCTGGGCATGATCGGCGGAGCGTTAGGAGTGTTTCTTGGATTTGAGTTTGCCCAAAGAGTCAGTCTTAACGTATTCGGGCGCGCAATAAATTTCCAGCCTGCATTAATTCCAATCACAATAGCCGTCTTTATCGCAATAACCGTGGCCGCGTCAATAATTCCAGTGCGTAAAGTCATGGATATACACCCCGCAATAGTCTTGAAAGGAGAATAAAATAATCATGAGCAAAATTTTAGAGTTAAAGAACGTGTCAAAAATCTACGGAAATCTCAAGGCACTTGCTGATATAAATTTGAGCGTGAACGCTGGCGACTGGTTGTCAATAATGGGGCCTTCAGGTTCCGGCAAAACCACAATGATTAATATCATAGGCTGCATGGATACTCCGTCGGTTGGTAACGTGATTCTTGACGGCATTGACATAAGCAAGGAGAACGCAGGCAGCTTAACACGAATACGACGCGATAAAATCGGGTTAATCTTTCAGCAATTTCACCTCATAAGTTATTTAACGGCCGTTGAAAATGTCATGGTTGCGCAATATTATCACAGCATGCCCGACGAAGAAGAAGCTATGGAAGCATTAGCGAAAGTTGGATTAGCAGACAGAGCTAGGCATTTACCCGCGCAATTATCTGGAGGAGAGCAGCAAAGAGTCTGTATAGCACGAGCGTTGATTAATTCCCCGGAGATATTATTAGGCGACGAACCCACAGGAAATCTTGACGAGGAAAACGAAGGAATAGTTGTTGACATTTTCAGAAGACTTCATGATGAGGGAGTAACGATTATAATAGTTACGCATGACCCTGAAGTTGGAGACGTCGCACAACGTAAAATAATTCTCGAGCACGGAAGGTTAATTGACGATATTGACCAGTCAGCAACTTTTGGGGAGGCATTGAAATTAAAGGGTAAAGGATAGTGAAAATTTATGATAACCCCGCGCATTGAAGACTATCTTGAGGAATTATTTCTGCTTGAAAGCACTGGCCGAAGCGTAACAGTTACAGATCTCTCGAGTCGACTCAAGATAACGAAAGGCACAGTAACCGCCACAGTACAAAAACTAGTAGAGCTTGAATTTGTTGAGCATGAACGCTACGGAAATTTGCACTTGACCGAAGCAGGACGCCGCAAAGGTATGACAGTATTCAGGAGGCACGAAGGTTTCAGGGCATTCTTTCACGAACTGCTTGGGCTTGATCGTGATCACTCGTCAGAAATGGCTTGCTCAATGGAACATTACGTTGATAGCGTCACAGAAGAAAGGCTTTACGCATTGCTTGAGTACTTCAGGAAGGCCCGCGCTGAACATCAGCCTTGGGTAGACGAAATATTTTTAGCTATTGAGAAACCTATATTGCTTGTGCCAGTGCCGTTGACTTTGTGTGAAATTGGATCAGACGGAGCAATTTTGCGATTAACAGCCGATGAGCCTTTACGCCAGAAACTTGTTAAGATGGGCTTCATTGCCGGGGCTGACGTAAAATTATTAGACCATAAGGAAGATACTTACACCTGTAAACTTGGAAAGCATGTAATAGACTTGCCATTGAATGAAGCTGCTACGATATGGATTCAACAACAAAGTAAATAATCAAAGCCCCCGTTGCTGTGAGCGGGGGTGTAACTTTTCACTTTACCAGTAACTTTTCAGCCTCGTCTAATGCGTCGTTGAGAGTTTGAGAATTTTTCCCCCAACCTTGTGCGCTGAATGAACTGCCTCCGCCTTTACCGTCAAGCATAGTGATAGCCTTCTTGAATGCTAGCCGAACGTCAACAGCTTTGTTATTCTTATTAGTCCCGAACATGATAAACACGCCTTCAGAATTTTCACATGCAAGCAAAGCTATAACATCATGATTTAGTTCCGTTATGAGTTTAAACAAGTGCTTGATTTCGTCCTGACTCGAGTCTTTCATTACGTGCTTAATTATTTTATTGTTGGAGTCTGTGATTAATTTTTTCGCCAAAGGTTTCAAGAAGCGTTCAAGCGTTTTCTCGTTGTAAAGTTTTTGGTCGTGAAGTTGTGATTTCAGGTTGAGAATCTTCTCGTTAATTCCTTCATAGCCGCATACAAGTTCAGCCTCGGCCTTCCTAACTTCATTCTGCACTGACGCAACCCACCTATAAGCCGCACGTCCGGACTTGAGATAAATTCTTGTGCCTCCCTTGTGATTCTCGTAAGACGTGATTTTAATCAAGCCAACTTGGCCCGTAGAACTCACATGCACGCCACAGCATGGAACATAATCAACTCCGGGTATATTTACGATTCTTATTGGCATAACCGGATTAGCTGGAGGGAGTTTACGAGCAAGAGCTTTCACTTCGTCCATAGTGGGATAAATAATTTCGACGGGAATATTTTTCCAGATAGCCTCATTAGCCGCTGCTTCAGCCTCAAAGATTATACTTTCGTTAGCTGGTGTATCAAGATCAATCGAAACGTTGTCGCCCTCAATTCTCATGCGTGCCGTGTGAAGTCCGTGAAGGTTATATAGCATTCCCGCAAAAATGTGTTCGCCTAAATGTTGTTGCATGAGTTCAAATCGCCTATCCCAATTCAGAATCCCATGAACGTTTTTATTCGTAAGTTCTTGCTTCAAGACGTGAATTATATTTTCGCCCTTCTCCATGACTTCTAAAATTTCAATGTCGTCAATCGTGCCTGTATCGTAAGGCTGGCCGCCACCGCTTGGATAGAATAAAGTTTGATTGAGAGTTACGTAAAATTTTCCGTCGTGTTCATACTGATCTATAACTTCTGCGTCAAATTCACGTGCATATAAATCCTCGTAATAAAGTTTTCGCGTTGTCAAAATGTTCACTCCTCCTTGGAATAGAATGCGCGTCTAACTGTGTCAACTTCAAGCAGTATGCTATTCTGGTTGAAGGCTTTAATCGCCTCGTCCATGATGTTCTTTACGTTTTCAGGCTCAATATCAAACAGCACGCACACTAAAGTATTTTCCGAGAACATTTTATTCGTGTCCCCTTCGTACCAATAACCTCGCGCGTCATAAATCGTATAACCTTCCGCGAATTTCCTGCTTATGTCGTACATGATCTGCTTTGCTTCATCGTAAGTGAATTTCTGTTCCTGTGTTTCGCCGTCACTTAGGCCAATGTACAGTGTGTATTTCTTCTGTCGCTCTGTTCCGAAAATATCGAGTTTATTCCTAATAGCCTTAACAACAACTACCTCGCAAGACACAATAACAACAAGCGATAGTATCAATAACAATGGAAACGGGAAATATTTTCTCTTCATGAATCACACCACCTCCTTTTGTTGCCATTATAATATACGCGCAAGATACACAAGAGAATTGAGGTAAGTACATGACGATCAAGAAAGTTGCAGTTTTATGCGGAGGCGACGGCAGAGAACGTGAAGTCTCATTAAGAAGTGGCGAGGCTGTGTGCAAAGCTTTGAATGAGGCAGGAGAATTTGAGGCCGTGAAGATAGATTTACAAGCCTTAAGCGAGATTGACAAAGTGAAAGGCTACGACGGAGCTTTTATAGCAATGCATGGAGATTGGGGAGAAGGCGGCGTGTTGCAGGCCAAGCTGGAGGAACTGCGAATCCCTTACACAGGTTCAGGCCCTAAAGCTAGTGCGCTCGCTATGAACAAGTATGAAGCTCAAGAATTATTTGCCAAGAATAATATACGAACCCCGGAAAATCTCGTGTGGCCGGTAAAACTCAATGAAATTGTTGCGGAACTTGGCCAAGATATTGTCGTGAAACCATGTTCAGGCGGAAGCACAGTAGGACTTACGATTATCAAAGGCGTGAATGAAGAAGCATTAACTAAGGCCGCTAAAGTCGCTAGTGAAAGTTATGATTCGGACGTGTTGATCGAGAAATATATCGAAGGCCGCGAATTAACTTGTGCAGTGTTTGAACGTGAAGGACGCGCGGAAGCATTGCCAATCATAGAAATAAAACCTCACGCAGGATTTTACGATTACACGAACAAATACACGGCAGGAGCTACAGAATATATAGTCCCGGCAGAACTTGACTCCGAAATTGCAAACGTGATTTCACAAATGGCGGTCAAGGCTCATGAAGTGCTAGGGTGTTCAGGTTACAGCAGGTCGGATTTCAGATTAACTCCTAACGGCGATGCTTATATTCTAGAAGTCAATACAGCCCCCGGAATGACAGCTACGAGCCTCGTACCAAAAGCAGCTAAATCAATCGGAATATCAATGCCGGAATTTGTAACTATGATTATGAAAATGGCATCATGTGATAAAAATTGTTAAGAAGCACTGACAGTAGCAAGTGTGTATGCACAAATTACATTAGCTCCGGAATATTTGCAGGCTTGGGAAAATCTTGAAAGCGTTGCGCCAGTCGTACAGACGTCATCAATGATAGCTACTCTCAGGCCGTGAATATTTCTGGGAACTATAAACGCATCGGACTTAAGCTTGAGTCTTTCTTCAGCATTCAATCCCGCGCGACTCTTCATATCATAAGCCCATTTAGCCTCGTTAAAAATATTTATCCTCCATATTTCGCTCATGCCTTTAGCAATTTCGTAAGCTTGATTATATGAACGCTCGCTGTTAATGTGAAGAGGAACGGGAACAAGATAATCGACGTTGCTTGGACGTGGGAAGAACTTCGCCATAGCTTGGCCCACTGGTTTACATAAAGCACGAACACCGGAATATTTGAATGCTGAAATAATTCTATTGATGTCAGTGTGATAGAAAGCTGTGGAATGAATAACAAGGCCTTCGAAATTTTTCGTGATAACTTCTTCCCAGAATAACGACTTGAGACAATCGGGACAAATTATTTTGCCGGGACGACCGCATATAGGACAGTTACAGGGCCAAAATAGATGCAGGAGAATTTCACAAAGCCTAGAGTAATTCATCAATTGCCTTGTGCACAAGTTCATCGCAGCGGTTGTTTAATTTGTCGTCGGAATGTCCTTTAACATGATGCCAAGTTACCTTATGAATCTTTGTGAGTGGAAGCAAAATTTTCCATAAATCGCTATTCAACACGGGGTCTTTACCTGAATTTTTCCAGCCGTTACGCTGCCAATTATCGATCCATTTTTTAGCGAAAGTGTTCTGCAGATACGCCGAGTCAGTGTATAAATCAACGTCGCAGGGAGTTTTCAGAGCCTCTAGAGCTTTTATAGCTGCGGTTATTTCCATGCGGTTATTGGTAGTATCAGGTTCAACCCCGTAAATTTCGCGTGTAGCATTGTGTTCGGGAGAATGCAGTACAGCCGCCCAACCTCCTTTACCAGGATTAGGTGAAGCTCCTCCATCAGTGTAAATTATTACGTGCGGTTTCATTTCTACTCCTCAAAAATTATGTCAATCACTACAGGGCCTTCTGTGTAAATATCTCCTGATGCAATGGCGTTTATTATAACAGGCGCATTTATTCGGCCAAGCTCTTCAACCGCGTTAAAAAACGCTTCCCCGTCAAGAGTGCCTATATTATTTGTGGCAGGATCAGGCAAAATTCCATCGTTTATGGCTTTATTGCGCAAGTCCCTCAAGAACACGTGTAAAATTTCCTCGGAAGTTCTATCGTCGTCGTTCATGAAAAATTTTCTATATACTGCTTCACCGTTATGATATGTCAATATACTTGGCCCATTTTGTAGCCTTATCATGATTCGCAGATTTTCTCCCACCGTATAATTTTCCCCGGACAATGCGCGAACATATTGCCTTTCGTCAGAACTTACTAGCTCGTCAATCAATTTCGCCTCAATCTCTGAATCAAACTCAATCGGAATATCTCGCAATCTCGTAAATGCTTGGTCAGAAATTTTTGCTAACACGTTCAATCTCACCTGCTGCTTCAGAGTGTTTAGGCCCTGTGTAATTTCCTCTCTCGTCAATCCTGGCTCAAAAGCTTTTTGTCCGAGTAACACATTAGCACTCAATGCTATAGCCTCACTTCTTAATGCCTTGAGATCGTGTTTTAATTGCTCTGACTCGTCACGCATAATTCGTAATGATGCTTCAAGTTCATGTTTCTCTTGTTCGAGTAAAATTTGTTCATTGCGCATAGAATTTAGCTCAAAACTCGTTAAATCAAGACTCGCTGATGCTTCGGCCAAACTTACTCTCATTTGTGAAGTATCCTCTTCGCTGCGATTCAGTTGGAATTGTAAATCATACATTTGCTGACGTAACATCTTCATTCCGAATAAAGCTGTCCTGACGTCTTGCGAGATCGTTGACATTACCGTAAGAATCCCTAATGCGATTAATGCTCCTGTCATTGCCGTGATTAATTTGCTTGTATGCTTGGGACGTAAACCAAAGAGTGATATACGTTTCTTGCCATATTTTGAGCCTATCGAATCGCCCAACACCGACAAAGCTGCAGAACCTAAAATCAACGAGAGTATTAATAGCCAGTTAGTACCCGAAAGAAACGCGCGCAAAAATTTTCAGCTCCTTTTGTGTATGTGAATGAAGGGTTCAAGTTCAGCTATCAACACCGCCGCAAATATCAACGCACAACCTATCCCCATTCGTAGCGTGATTTTTTCTCCCAGCAACAAAACGCTGCTCAACAGCCCAAACACTGATTCAAGACTCATGATTATCGTAGCTCTAGCTGGCTTGACATATTTTTGTGCACAGATTTGAATCATGTAACAACCAAACGTGCATAAAATTATCGTGAACAATAATTCCGGGAGGCTCTCGCGATTTATTAACTCCGGCCGAGTCTCAAACAATAGCGAACTAACAAAGGCAAACCACGCAAAAGATAAGAACTCCGTGAAGCTCAAGACTATAGGATCGAAATTTTTTGTATATTTCTCTATCGCTATGACCTGTATTGCAAACATGAACGCACATATCACCGTTAATAAATCCCCAACGTTAAACGTACCTGACATTTCGTCGCCTGTAAGCAAGAACATTCCACCAACGCACATACAAGCCGCTAACAATGTAATCCAGCCGGGGAAAATTTTTCGTAGCAGCCATATTATCAACGGCACCATTAGTACGTAAGTAGCAGAGATAAAAGCCGAACGTCCTCCGCCAATATAACGCAAGCCCACTGTCTGTGTAGCTATAGCGACGAACAACAATAAGCCCAAAATTGTTCCACTCTTGAAAACTTTCCTGAAAGACTCGTGAATCCTTCTGTAAAAGAATACGTACACCAATATTGACGCTACAGAGAACCTCAAGAATAAAAGCCAGCATGCAGGATAAACTCCCACAAGTATTTTCATGGAAACAAAACTGACTCCCCAGAAGAAAGCACAATAGAGTAAACCTAAATCAGCAAGCATTACTTAATTCTCCTAGCCTCAAGATAATAGCGTTTCTCTTGTGCATGACCCATTGAGAAAGTTTTTCGCGGCATCACTCCATTTTTGGATATAACACTGAAAAAATCGCGCTTTGCATTCTCATCAAACGGCGGCATCTCTAATCCAACGCAATTTTCTGCGCTCGATAATTCTTTCAACGCGTCAGTGTCATGTATGTAATCTATCTCGTAATTTTTATCATCAAGAAATTTTTGCAGAACTATCAACGCTGAAGCACCCTTTGCTTTTGCTATATGCAACGTTCCTTCTTTGTCTTGAGAGTAAAAGTTTATCGGCCAAGAGTTTTTAGCGTTCACCCAACCATTTACGCATATATTGTTCTTGATAGCCGTGATTAGCTCCGCGGGATTTACATTTTTGACTATCCTGTGAATAGGCTCGAACTTCAAAGCGTCGTCGTAAATATTTTCAAGCTCAACCATTGCATAACGTGAAGTGAAGCCTTCTTCATAACAAGCTTTTGCGGAGGCCAAAGAATGATTTCCATCACCAACAGCGAATAACACAGAGAGAGCTCTTGATTTACGCCTAATATATTGCTCTAGCCTCATTGTTAAAGCTCGTGCACTTTCTCCACTTACTAACCAGCCTTGAATCTTTCCGCCGCCTAACATTAAATCGAAGCTATAAATTTTCTTCATGCTGTGTTTCGAGATCGTGAGAGGTTCAATTAATTCTTTGCGTTCGTCATCACATAGCAATATCACGTGCGAAAGTTCTATGGCAGCATTTTCTCGAACGGCTTTACGCGGAGGGATTCGTTCTGTTACAGTCTGTTCTGTAGCTCTGATTTTAGAAGTGCTTCCAGGATTGTAATCGTATTGTTCAAGGTCAATAGCTCCCACTATTCCACGCCTGATAGATCCGTCCAGCAAAGTTCGCTCAACATACACGTAAGAATTTTTGTATTCAGTGAAAATATTATGCTCAAGATAGTCATTCATCGTAGAATTTATCTGTGCAATTTTCTGCGCGTCAGCGTCATTTAACAAAGCTTCAGGGAGAATCAAATTATATGCTGAAGGTGAATAACTAGTATAATCGCTGACCTTTTCCCAATAATCCGGCTGTGAAGTAAATTGATCGCAAGCTATTACCGCCCATTTAGACATATCATCAACATTGGGCAATAATAAATTTGTAGGTCCGAATATAATTTGTCAGTCCTTTCATTAAAAGTCTGCTGTTAATTTTAGGCGTGGGATTGGTAAGCGTCAATTTGTGAGAATACTATATGCGCTATAATTCAGTAAAATTTTTCAGGAGATATTAATCATGCGTAAGAGTTCCATAATCACTATAGGCGTTATGTTGTTCTTGATAACGGGAATGGCCGCAAAATTTTTTGTTCCCAACACTAAACCCGAAGTCCGTGAAGTTGTTTCGCAAGCTCCGGTTGTTGAAGCTCCTGTTCCTGTCAAAGAGCCTGACCCAGTTCCCAAAATCACAGATATATTCGTTTACGTTACAGGTGAAGTTAATAAACCAGGTGTGTATAAACTTTCAAGCGACGCTAGAATCTTTCAAGCTATCGAAATGGCTGGAGGTTTTACTGCAAAGGCTGACCAAGCGTCAATAAACTTGGCTGAACATATGATTGATGGACTTCAACTTGATGTTATGCCAAAGGGTAGGAAAATTTCTCAAGCTCAACGTGCAAAAACTCCTCCACGCACAAACAATCTTGCTCCTGTGAAAATCATTCAAGCTAATCCGCCAAAAGTTTCAGCCTCATCAACAAAGCAAACCGGCCAAGTAGACATAAACAACGCTTCAGAACAAGAGCTTACACAATTAAAAGGCGTTGGCCCGGCTATAGCTAAACGAATAATCGAATACAGAAATGCTCACGGAAGATTCTCGAAGCCTGATGATTTATTAGGAGTTCGGGGTATTGGCGAAAAGACTCTCGAGAAAATGCGCGCGCAAATATTAATTAGGTAAATGGAAATTTTACGACGTTCTCCTATGTTGGGAGTGTTGATAGCTCTCGTAGCTGGCTTGGCTCTCTATGACAAATTAGGGGCGTTAGCTTTTGTCGCGGGAGTGCCTGTGATTCTGACTGGGATAATGTTTTGTTCGTACGAATTTGATTTACCAGAACAATGGCGAGTCTTAATGGTGGCTATTATATTCGCGGTGTTATGCTCGTTAAGAATCTATCATGAACTCTCTAAGCCTGAGCCAGAAATTTCGCACTTCAATAACGAATCAGCGACAGTAAATCTAGTACGAGAATGGGGACGAAATTATGCGGCGTTAATTGACACGGATAAGCACGGACGCTTTGTAGCACGATTACAATTTAACGAACTCCCTGAAGGTTCACGAATAAAATTTGACGGTTACACGAGAAACTTCAGGCGCGCGAAAAATTTGGGAGAATTTGACGAGGGACGTTACTGGAAAGCTAGAGGCGCAACTTCATGGATAAACATGAGCAATATACAAACACTTCCAGCCAAATTCAGTTTGCCACGAGTCCGCAATAAACTTTCGCGAGCTTTATCAATATACATGCCTGAATTAACCGGACAATATTTGAAGGCGGCCTGGCTTGGACAACATACACGAGAGCTTGACGAGAAGCACAGACGTTGGGGAACGAGTCATTTACTTGCTGTTTCGGGATTTCATGTTGCTATAGTGATTTTATGCACGAGATATTTATTCGGGCGTAAGAATATTTTGCTACTGGCGTTGATTTTGTGGAGCTATATTATTTTGACTGGAGCATCAGCTAGTGCAATGCGTGCGGGCTTAATGATACAAACGGGATTATTTGCGCATGTTCTTGGCCGTAGAATTAATGGCGTTAATAGCGTTAGTGTTGCGGCTGTGATTTTGCTGCTTTATCGTCCGTACTTGTTTTGGGATATTGGCTGGCGGTTGTCAGTATCTGCTGCGTTGGCTATGACTGCAATGCCCGGAAGAAATTCAGAATGGTTCTTTGAAGTCCGCGTTACCCGCGAAAGAGTTTTACGCTTGATTGTGCTATGGTTAATCGTTAGCCCTACGGTGTTTCTCGTAACATTTCCACAAGTCGCTCACACTTTTAAGAGCGTCCCGGCCGTCGGGATATTCTTGAATCTGTTTGCCCCGTTTTATTTCTCTATGACGTTCATGATAGCGTCAGTTGTTGCGGCGTTGAGAATGATACAAATTCCATTTTCGCAAACCTTAATCGAAGCAGTTGATGGAGTATTTTTATTATGGGAAAAATTCGCGGACATTTCAGCCAATATAATTAGCTATGCCGTTCGTGATAACTCGTTTAGTTTAATTCCTGTGTCATGGTTTGGAGTCGGAGCGCTGATTTTGCTGCTGTGTACGTACATGAAATTTTCAGCATCCCGGACTCTGATTCTGATGACATGTATAAGCCTCGCGGCGTTTATGCTCTTTCTTTGATGACTTCGCGTATGACATTCATTCCATTTTTCACTAGCTCATAATCTGCTTGGTTCCCCATATGTCCAATCCTGAAGACTTTACCAGCTAATACCCCATAATTTCCCCCGATCGCTAGGCCTCTTTCGCGTAAGGCACTGTCAAATTCCTTCCACGTAAAATTTTCCGGTACGTAAAAGGCCGTAACAGTTGGTGAGGAGAAATATTCACTCTTCGGAAAAAGTTTCAAGCCCATTTCTTGCCCAAAGTCTCTACATAATTTTGCGACCTCTGAATGACGCGCATAAACCTTTTCGGGAGTCTCGTTCATGATTCGCGATAACGATATATTAAGAGCTTTCATTGAATGCCAATCGTGAGTATAAGGCATGTAGTGAATTTCTGGGACGTCCTCCCAATCTTTGTAAGCTTCATAGCCTGAATAATTCACGCTCTTGATAACCTCCCAAGCTCTTTGTGAAATACTTGAGATTGAAAGAGAAGGTGTGAGCGATAAACATTTTTGACTCCCCAATAATCCAACGTCAATATTACAGGCGTCAACATCGAGATCGACTCCTCCAACGCTGGATACGAAATCAACGACAAACAACGCGCCCAACTCGTGAGCTATTGCGCCAATCTCTGCAAGGTTTGTTGTGAGAGTCCCTGAAGGTGTCTCGCAATGTACCGCTGTAATGACTTTGGGACGAAAATTTTTAGCGTGGTCGTAAACTTTTTGAGCGTCCGGTATTTCGTCGTAAGGGACCTCGCAGACTCCAGCATTGACTCCAAAAGCTCGCGCCATTTCAGCAAAACCAGTCCCAAATAATCCTGATGATACAGCCAACATTTTTTCATTCTGCTTCAACGTACATTTCAGAGCCGCCCATAAAATTGACATAGCCTCACCGGAGGTTATTACGATTTTATTGCGAGTGTGCAAAAGTTTCTGGGTTAAAGTTTGATTCTCGTGATACAGCGTAAAAAACTCGTCTTCTAAATCCGAACTTGCGTAATCAATTTTCCAAGCGTCACGAATTTCCGTGGGTACACTAACAGGCCCAGGGATTAATCCGATTTTGTAACGTTCCATTGCTGCGATAATATCTCCTCTGCAAAATTTATGATCTCGTCGTGACTTAACGAGGCACTCTCTATTGTGAGTATGGTATTATCGTCAACGTTGATTGCTAAGACAAGCGGCATAAATGATTGACTCTCTATAATTGCTTTTCTACCTGAAACTTTCAGAACTTCATAACCCGAATCACTTGGCATTAAACCTTTTGAGGCATTAACTTTTTCTGGCACATAAAGAGCTCCAGTTCCTACGCCTTGAGTGATAATTACTTGCAGAGTTCCTGCCGGGGCTTCATGTTCATAATCACGATAAATAACTTGGCCAAGGTCTTGTGAATTAGCATCAAGAACAAGCCTAGTGATATATTCGTTGACTAGTCGCCAATTGTTTACATGAAAGCTCAATGCCAGAAGCAATAACGTTATGAATCTTCGTGACATTCTTTTATTTCCTGAAGCCATAATCTGCGTACTTGAGATAAGAATTGATCGTAAGCTCTGCTCTGAAAGTCCGGGAAAGTATAATCAAAGCTCTGCCACTGTTTGAACCTGTAACGCAACGTAACTTCACCGTAAATTCCATCGCGTAAGTAAATTCTGTGTGCATGATCCTTTGTTGAAGCTAATATCAATCTTGCGCCATCGACATAACCCGGGTCAATGTTGACTGCTCTGACAGGTTGACGACTCTTTGCTTCAATGTCAATAGCCGCGTGTTTCCAGTCAACTAACCCTCCAGCATCAACTAACCCCGGAAAACATAAAAATATCCGCGTCAAATTTGGGTCAATCTCGTCGTAATAATTAGTCTTATCAAATGGTACTGAACGGCTAAAAATTTCTGGCCTCCCCCATAATTTAGCAAGCTCGTCAATGCTCCATTGTAATAAATCATCACGCTCAATCGGATAAAGAATCCCGGCAATACGTTTTACTAATGGTGTTTTCATTGCGTGTATCCTCCACTAATTGAAGTTATTTCGCTTATTATACACACCATATAATTAACCCTCCCCGTTAATGAGGAGGGCTTTTTGTCTGAAAACTATTTCGACGTTTCTGAATAATTATCTTGAACTATACATACAACTTTCATTGGCAACTTGATAACCTGATCTTGCGGAGGACTTACTGTAGAAATCCATTCTGATACTGGTACAAAGCTTGCGTTATTTTCTGGAGGAGTGATTATCCCTATTGGAAGAGCTTCATGTTCTCTAAAATGTTCAAACAGTTCTTTGATTGTCTTATCGTTAAATTCTTCAGGTGCGTCAAAACTTGCAAAGCTATGGCCCTCGTCTGCTGTTGATAAAATATCACGTATAAAGGCCGAAATTCCTTCGTTGTGAGTACACATTGCCGTTATGTCTGCGATAAGGCTGTCTGTATAGAGAATATCATCAACGTGAGCATAACGCGCATAACGTTCGTTTTCGGGGTCGTGAAGTTCCATTACTGTATAGACTTCAGGAGCTATAGCTTCGATTGCTAGTCCAGTTAATATCGTGTGCGAGTCGTCGTCGCCATAAGCAGGATCACCGAGGATTATTGCGCCCTGTGCTTGTTGAACGCCACCTTTGATTAATGACTCACGCTCTGAAGGATTTCCCTGTACGTAAAATATTTCGCTGCTTAATGAGCTTGGCCTCTCCTTAGCAATCAACGACACTTGACGCCCAGAGGCTATCAACTCGCGAATCAAATAAGGCCCACGACCATTCCAGCCGCATATAACTACATGACCTTCAAATTTACAGTTATTTATCCCCATCATCTCCCCTAACATTTTCTTTAGCTGACTATTGATTAATCTCTGCATTACCTCAGCAAAAACTACTCCGAACAACGCCACACCAAATATCGAGATCAAGAATACTATGATTCGCCCGCCAAAAGTTTTTGGAGACGCAGCAAATTCTCCTTGCCCTATCAACGTGAATAAAACGCTCCAGAGTGAGTCAATATACGAGCCCGTAAAATTCTTCTCTTGCCACCATACCAGCAGTGCACAGCCAAACAGCAGTCCCAAAAATAATGCTAATGAGCCAAATAATCTGTGCTTGAATTTCTTTGAGAATGCTATCCCACGTTTTGCGTTCTTTACAGTCTTGATGAATCTTTTTGCTGACATGGCGTAATTAATCCAAGAAATCTTTAAGTCTCTTGCTTGGTTGTCGTAATTTTCGTAATGCTTTTGCTTCTATTTGTCGTATCCGCTCTCTTGTAACGTTAAATTTTTTGCCAACCTCTTCTAAAGTGTATGAATGTCCGTCTTCAAGTCCAAACCTGAAGTGTAAAACCTCACGCTCTCTTTCTGAAAGAGTGTCTAACATTTCTTCGATCTGTTCGTGCAATAAATGTCCGGCTGCTGCTTCATCTGGGCTAGGCAAGTCGTGATCCTCAATAAAGTCTCCAAGTTGGCTGTCCTCTTCTTCACCTATAGGAGTCTCTAGTGAAACTGGTAGCTGTGAAATTCTGCGTATCTCTTCAACTCGTGAGGGCTCAATGTTCATTTTTGCGGCTATTTCCTCGTCAGTTGGTTCGCGGCCCAATTCTTGAACAAGTAAACGTGAGATTCTTATCATTTTATTGATCGTCTCAACCATGTGAACAGGGACTCTTATTGTGCGTGCTTGATCAGCTATAGCTCTAGTTATAGCTTGACGAATCCACCATGTTGCGTAAGTGCTGAACTTGAAACCGCGTCTATAGTCAAATTTTTCGACGGCGCGAATCAATCCCAAATTGCCTTCCTGAATTAAATCTAAGAACAGCATTCCACGTCCGATATATTTTTTCGCAATGCTTACGACAAGTCTTAAATTTGCGTCGATTAACCTCTTCTTGGCCTCCTCGTCTCCAGCTTCCATACGTTTTGCTAAGTTAACTTCTTCGGCTGCCGTCAACAATGACACCTTGCCAATTTCACGCAGATACATTCTAACAGGGTCAGTCAACGGAATATCATCAAGCTTACTTAATTCGCTGTCTATGGTCGGGATAAATTCCTCGCGCGTGTCTGAAGGTGCGGGCATATTTCCGATATTAGCTTTATCGACAACATCAATGCCCATTTCTTGCAAGTTCGTGAAGATTCTGTCCAGGGTATCGGCGTCCCAACTTTCAGCGGGCAAATGTCGCTCTATATCTTCGTGAGTCACATAACCTCTGTCTTGTCCTTCGTCAAGCAATTCCTGTACAGGTTCGGGGCCTTTGTCGTCAACATCATCAACTAGTCCTTCAACAGCTTCAACTTCTCCTTCATCAAATTCTTCGTCTTCTTCCATGATGTCTAAATCTTTATCCTGATTGCTCAAAACAGTAAAACTCTCCTCTCTAAATTATGAATGTTCAATTGCTCTTATCGTGATCCCTAAAAACTGTGGAAACTCAATTCGTGTTGAACCGCCTACTATTTCTTTAGTGTTCTCATACTCAAATTCCGATATGAGCTGACTTACTCGAAGCTCGTAAGGATTTTCATTTTCCCAAGGTATAAAAAATCTATCATAACCAAATTTTTCGGCATAATATGACGAATCTGAAGCCCTCAAAGATTTCTTTACGATTGCAAGCGTATCAGTCAACCTTTTGAGATATTCTGTACAGTCATAAAACGGATCGTCACTGACAATAGCTATAACCTTTGTATTTCCCTCAAAGACTCCTTTACGCCAGAACGAACACTTTGACACTCCGGCCAATAAATTTTTCTCATGTTCAAATGCAAGGGAAACAATCAAAGCCTTCTCAATTTTCTCGGAGTAACTAAGCAGCATCAAGAAACCCAAGTTGAACACGTTATCGGGAGTATATCTGAAGAAATTTTCGCGCGGAAGATTACCTACACAACCAATAAAAGGCGAGGCCATGAAGAAAAATTCGCTGTCCAGGTCCATACACAAAGACGCCAAGTTTCTTAAATTCTCGTCGTAAAATTTGTTTATTGATACCGGCTGATAATCCTTTCCCAACGGAAAACATGAAGATATATCGACGTATAATTCTGAATTCCAATAGGGCAAAAACATTTACTAACTAACTTGCGGCTGCTTCTGTACGCTCTTGTTTCTCGCGAATGACTTTTACGACGCATTCAACTAGCTGCGTGATTTCCGGCTTTGTAACCTGATAATTTGCTCCAACGCTTGCGGCTTTATTCTTTATGTCATTGGCCATGATCGATGAGAATACTATAACCGGAATAGCTTTTGTCTCGGGGTTCTCCTTGATTCGTCGTGTGAGAGTCAGTCCATCTAGTCTTGGCATTTCAACGTCGGTGATTAATAAGTCGCAATGTTCTCCAGAACCAACGATAGCATCATAAGCAACTTTTCCGTCCGGGCAAATATGAAGGTCAGTGAAACCGCTGGCCATTAAAGCATCTTCAACCTGTTTACGAATCAACGGGGAGTCTTCGGCCACAATAATATGATAATCGCCGGGGTGCCCAACACCTTCCATCATAGTGACGGCTTTACCTGGATCTCCACTGTGTTGAATTACGAGCTGCGGGCTAATTGTCTGAACGATAGCTTCATAATCGAGTAATAAGACATTGCGAGAGTCTCGTTTGATCACGTACAGAATCCAATCGCCTAAATATTTACCAGTCATGCTTGCGTCAAGGTCTTCAGATTTAATTCTGTAGATTCTCTCTACGGCATCGACAACGAAACCAAGCTTAACCTCGTTAAATTCTGCTATGATAACTTTGCTTTGCTCCATGGGTGTTACAGGTGGAATGCCCAAAAATATTCTCAAGTCCACCATGGGAAGCACTTCACCGCGCACTGACGTTATACCAATGAGAGCGACGGGAGCATCTGGAATTGAACGAACACCGGGCCAACGCAAAATTTCGCGAGTTTTATCAACGTTGATAGCAAAAGACTGATCGCCGAGTACGAACACGACTAACTGCCATTCATTCGTTCCAACTTCAGTCGTAACTTTTTTGACTTCCTGCATTTTCTATAAGGCCTCCGCTTTAATAATATACAAAGCTGACATGTTGCACTATATCTTATCACATTTCACATTAATTCTAGGCAAAATAAATGAGCACACCTCGTTGAAGAAATGTACTCATCGAAATTATAGACTCGCCTGTAAGATTCTTAACGCTTCATTTTTAACTTGAACGTTCCGAACAAAATCGCGAGTCCAAATAAACCAAGTCCGACTTCACAACCGCCACCGCCGGAAGCTCCGATATTTTCAGCCTCACCGTCATCGTAGTCATCAAAAGCATTAGAGCCAGGATAGAACCACTTAAGTCAATTCGGATTTTTTCAAGATTACTTAACGGTCTTAATGTGTCCCATGTCACATTGTACGTTTCAGCTTCGTTCCATGTGTGTTCTGATATATTTATAAAATCAGAGCGGCTATTCGGGAAATTTTTAAAATAAATACAGTACCTCAATTCCGTTTTATAAGCCGGCTGTAAAGCTCTGGAGGGATCACTTGTTCTTACCAATTTGAATTTTAGTCCCCTGAAAGAATCTCCCTCTTTGATAAGCTCAATGTATGGTGCTGCCTGTGCAAGCTGCTGACTCGTTGTCTTGAAGTTTGGAACTCTCTTTGAGCCACCCATATTGTATTCTTCCGGGAAGGACCAGGTTATCGTTCGACCGGGTAAAGTGTCTTCTGCATCGCCGCCGACATCTATAGTTTTTCCATTATAAAAAGGCTTATACTCAAGCGAACTATTACCAACTGAAAGAGAGGAAAACATTCTTAAATCACACGTCATATCAGTGCCTGCAGAAACGTTTCCTATTTGCTTGTTGTCGTCCTCAATTGTATATCCTCCGCCGGGTATCGTTATTTTACCTTCGCCCGTAAAATATTCTGCTTCAGCAATTCTGTCCTTATATTCCGGGTCTATTGCAATCTCAGAAAACTTTGCGTCATTGTAATTGGCCTTACTTTCTTGAAATTGTAAAACCTCCATCTGTAAGCACTGTGCGATCCTGTTTCATAAGTTTCAACCCTTATTCTTATTGCCCATATTTCCGCTTCATCAACAGGTTCATCAAATTAAAATTCACCTTCAGGGGTTTCGCCAGCCGGTATAGTTTTGAATTCATCTAAATCCTAATAAGCAATATTGGAATATTCTTCTCCATAAACGTTATCGATCTTGATTTTCATTTCAAAGTCCTGTGGAAAGGGGATTGCTTCGTTGTCCAAGCTCACAATACGCCATTTAATACCATTGATCATTAATCCTGAGCTTATATATTCAACATAAGGGACAAAATTTGCAAGCTGTTCTGCTGTCGTCCTATATTCCGGGACTGTAGTGCTGCCGTTTAGAGAAGGCATACCGGGAAATTGCCAAGTTACGTTTGCACCATTGAGGCCGTTGTCTGCGCTTAGTACAAAACACACAGTATTATCATCATCATTAACGGGGACATATGAAAGCGTTTCATCTTCGTACATTCCATTAACAAGTTTGAATTTCTTTTCTGTTCCTGATACATTTTCAATTAGCTGTTTGTTAATGATTGAATAATTCCCCCACCCGAAATTGTCATCGTACCTTCGAGGTTTAAATGTTCACTCCGAGCTTTTGTTTCTAAGTCTTCAACATCGATATTCATTCTAAGAAACCTCGCGTCAGAATAATCCGAATGGCCGTTTTTCAAACCAGCTATTGATTCATGAACATTCCACAAAGACGGCTCTGCACACGCTGACGAAACGAGCATTTGAATGATTTGAATATACACCACACAAAAAACTAACTCCCCCTGACGTTTCCATCAAAGGGAGCTTAAACTTCTCGACACCGTTTTCAGAAGTCGCTATCGGTTAATAGTTCGCCGCGCTCTTTCCTGCAATACGTCCAAACACTACAAAGTCAGCTACAGCGGTTCCACCAAGTCTATTGCCGCCGTGAACTCCTCCCGTAACTTCTCCTGCCGCGAATAATCCAGGAATAATTTCACCATTGCCTTTGAGTACATGTGTAGCTCCGTCGATTCTCAAGCCACCCATAGTATGGTGAATGCCAGGGGTTACTTTGATTGCATAGAATGGGGCTTTGTCTAACGGGTCAATAAAGCTTGTGCGTCCGAAGTCTGGGTCGTTGCGTGCTGCTACGTATCCGTTCCATTTGTTCATGGTCTCTGCGAATGTGTCTGCCGGAATGTTGATAGCCTTGGCCAAGTCCTCGTAAGTGTCGCCTTTGAATGTGTAGCCTTTAGCTATGTAGCCTTTGATGACGTTGGAGTCGTCAACCATTTTTTGATCAATTACTAACCATGCGTAAGAGTTCGGCTGATCGATTTCGGCCTTTGACACTACGTCACGTGTTAAGACTTCATCAATGAATCTCTTTCCGTTGGTATTAACTAAGATAGCTCCGTCGCCACGTAAGCCTTCCGTTATGAGGTTGGAAGAGTCAAATTGTACGGTCGGGTGAATCTGAATCTGTGTCATATCGACAACACCGGCTCCCAATTCTTGGCCCATTACGATTCCTTCGCCTGTAGCTCCGGGGGCGTTGGTCGTCATGAAACCTTCAAGCGCGGGATTCAAGAATGCTACCATTTTCAAATTTGCTCCGAAGCCTCCAGTTGCAAGCACGACAGCTTTTGCCTTAATAGTGAGTGTGTCACCGTTCTTAGCTGTAGCTTTCACTCCGCAAACCTTCCCTTCGTTCATGAGAATCTCGTTAGCTTTAGTCTCTGTCATGAAGGTTATGTTCTCACGAGCCTTTACTGCTGTCTCAAGTCTTGGAATCATGTAAGCGCCAACTGATACAACTTTCTTGTTTTCGTCTAATGGTCTGTGAATACGTTTGACTGACGCACCACCAGCCGCGCCTGCTGAAGCAAGATCAATATTTACAGTCTTCAACCATTCGACAGCTTCCGCAGTGTTCTCACACATGACTTTGACGAGTTCAGGATTGTTAATTCCATGGCCACCAATGAGTGTATCAAGCTGCATTAACTCCGCCGAGTCGAAATAGCCTTTGGGATCCTTCTGATATTCTTCCCACTGTGCCTTGACCTTG
>CAJOGG010000004.1 GCA_905234205.1 uncultured Synergistales bacterium
CAAGACGAATTTATTAACCCCTGCTGCTCGTAATCGCGTGTAAATGTAATATTGAGTCCATAACGATAAAACTATAAACATGTTCTTCTAAACCTCGTATGCTCGTAATAATTCTGCTGTGTAATTTTGGTTTTCGTCGCGTATGATTAACGGAGGGAGTATGCTCAAACCTTCGCCGCCGTTTTTTATGCACTCAATAAGAAAGACTCCGGAATTGTGGTTTATATCTGGATATACTGGCCGTACTCGTTTGGGAATGATTCTGTTTTGTAACATCACAGCGAGAAACTCATCAAGCCTTTCACTCTTGCATATAGCGAACAATCGCCCGCGACTCTTCAAAACTCTTTTGGCCAATTCTCCTACGTCGTTAATCGTACATGTTAATTCAAGTCTTGCTGTCGAACGTGAGGGGGTGTTGCTCTGCCGTGAAGCCTTTAGCGAATCGTAAGGAGGATTTATCACGAGACCGTCGTAATATTCCAGCGGCAATAGCTTCTTGTCACGTAAATCCCCCTGAATAAATTTCACCTTGTCAGTAAGTTCATGAATGCTTGCGTTTTTCTCGGCCAGCGTTATTAACTCGTCCTGAATGTCTATGCCCGTAATGTGAAAGTCGCCTGTAAATTTCTTGGCCAAGATCAGTGATATTGCCCCCGTCGCGCAGCCTGCCTCAAGAAATCTTGAATGCCCGCAATGAAGTTTTACCCACGAAGCAAGTAAAATTGTATCGAGATTAACTCGTGGGCCGTCAATGGTCTGAAATATTCTCAAGTTTCCCGGAAGAATTGCATCTTGCGTTAAGTCGCTCATGTTAATAGGGCAATAGCAGCCACAAAAGATTTATAATCGGATCGAATATCACGTTAATTATTCCCGTAAGCAACAGAAAGAATAATATAAACATTCCATAACGTTCAAGCCAGTAGTAATAGTGCATGTACTTATAAGGCAGGAAAGCTTCAAGCACTCGTGAACCATCAAGCGGAGGTATAGGGATCAAATTGAAAGCCGCTAATCCCATGTTGATATTCACCATTTGAATTATGAACGTTAAGCCAGCGCGCCCCGTGAATGAATACCAATACGCCCCAAGAAATCGCAGGAACAATACCGAGATTATGGCCGTCAAAATATTTCCAGCCACTCCAGCCAACGAGACTATGATTAA
Source organism: uncultured Synergistales bacterium (assembly GCA_905234205.1). Lineage (GTDB taxonomy): Bacteria > Synergistota > Synergistia > Synergistales > Aminobacteriaceae > JAFUXM01. The sequence continues at coordinate 1,172 of CAJOGG010000004.1, forward strand.
ATCACGTCTTGGGTTCTTGAAATATCGCGAGTTAATCGGTACAGGCTTGGCCCAGCCAAATCCCACAAACAACAACATCAACGTACCCACTAAATCAAAATGCGCAAACGGGTTAAGTGATAACCTCCCGTAACGTTCAGCTGTCGGATCCCCTAACATTTTCGCCGCAAATCCGTGGCAAAATTCATGAAACGATAACGCCCATAACAAAGCCGGAATAGTTAATAAAAGCCTTACAGGATCTTGCAATATTCTTATCACTTCAACAAACCTCCTAATTTTTTCTTGAGTCCTTCCTTAACTTTTGTCTTGTTCTCCTTTACTGCAGTCTCTAATTTCTTCGTGGCTTCTTTCTTCAATTCCGTTGCTGCTTGTTTCACTGCCTGCTTGGTTTCAGTCTTGGTCGTAGGAGCTACGGATTTTGTGGGATTTGTCGTAACGATCTTAAGAGTCTCTTTAACGTCTTTGGGCATTTTTGATTCAACTACCTCTATGACCTTCTTCTTAACTTCGGGGTTGCTTAAGAGTTTTTCTGTTACCGCATCTTTTATAGTCGTGTCGCCAACTTTTAACGACGAATAAGACAAAGAGTCAACAGGCCCATGAATCCTTAACGACACGATCCTGAAGTCCTTAGACGTCGAAGCTTTTGCAGCCTCCTTAACGCCATCAGTCAAGAAAGCTTTTAAGCCGCTCTTAAGGTCCACAGTGCCGCCATTGAATAAAGTTTCAAGTCCTCCCTTACTTCCAATACGTAACGCATTAATTAACTGGTAATTTATATTGCTCTCGGTCATGAGATCCATTTTCACTGATTTTCCGCTGAAATCTATTGTGCCATTCTTAGAGAGCTTAGCATATGTGTACATGGGATTATCTTTGGTAGCCGTAGCCATAGCGCCAGCCTTGAGTATTAATTTCCCCGTCTGCAACGTCAAAGGAGCGTTTACACTTGCGTATTTAATTCCAGAAGCCTTGTGTATCTTTGAGATAATATCAACCCACGTGAACCCCGAAATAACGCCTTCACCCATTGAAAAATTTCCTGTGCCCGAATACGTCGTTTTATCCTTCACAGATCCATTTATGCTCATGGTTAATTTTCCTGTGCCAGTTATTTTTCCGCCATCTAGCCCTCCTGAAGCGTCCTGAACCAACGAATTAACATTGAATCCTGTCGCCTCTATGTTGTCAGTGAAGCTCATAGTGTTAATATCAAACGTGAGAGAGTTTTTCGCTGTGCCTCCATATAATTTTGCTGTCCCGTTGCTTGAAGCTAAGGTGTTGGCCGGGTATGAATACGATATAGGCAAGTTCACATCTGTAAGATTTAAGCCGTATGCTTTGATTGCAGAGGAAATTATTTTGCCGTTGCCTTTTATGCTCTTCTCGTTTCCTGAAGCTGTGAAGTTGAAAGCTATGTTGCCCGATAAATTTTCCCCTGTGTCTGCTGATGATAACTCCAACATTCTCTCTAGCTTTATGTTGTTGCCATTAAGAGCCACGTTGAACTTCACAGACGGCTGTATCTGAACATTTCCTAACGCGATAATCTCGGCGCCCTCAACTTCTGCACGAACTTTATCAAGTTTTATACTGTTCATATTTCCAGAAAGATTAGCGATTATGTTATTCAGAGTTAAGCCCATGGCCTTGAGTGAAGGCACGTTAGCATTGAAAGCTATTGTGGGATTAGTGTTAGATCCGGAAATCTTTAATGCTCCTGACACATCACCCTTTACATCAACTCCAGACGCAGAGGCCAAAGAATCTAATGCTAGGTTCATGAATTTGAAGTTGAAATCAAGCGGCGTTTTTCCTGACACTGAAGCAACACCACTGCCGGTTATTGTACCTGCTCCGCTCTTTGCGTTAAAGCTACCTAAAGTTATATTGTCGTCGTTCTTGCTTAAGACAGCGTTGATATTTGAAAAGGTTATCCCACTGGCAACAAGTTTTTTTGCTGCTGCGTTAATGACTATGTGTTCAAGTTTTGCTAAATCGCCGTTAATATCCGTAGTGAGTTCCAAATCTGTAGCTTTGATCATGTTCATAGCCTCAAGATTCGGCGAGGAAGCCAAAAATTTTATGGCAGGATTATTGACTTGACCTTGAATCTTTACACCAGCGTTCACAGTTCCTTCTATTGCGTAGCTGTCAATATCTGGCACATAAGATTTTAAGGCCGTGTGCGTCATTGCTATAGTTGCGTTGATATTCAAGTTGGGATTGGGAGAAGGAAGAGGCCCAACAGTTCCGGTTAGATTTATTGGCATTCCGTTTAATGTTCCTTCAGTTTTGCTTAATGTCAAAGTCTTGTTGGCGAAGGAGAAATTCACAACAGGCTTGGAAATTATTTGACCAAATCCAGAAAATTCCGGGCTATTGAGCGAACCTGAAACCTTTGGATCTGAAGTAGTGCCCTGAACATTTATAGAAGCTGTGATATTTCCAGCGAGTTTATAGTCCGAAGCGTCGGGTATCATATTCTCAATGCGTTTAATATCGAGGCTAGCTATTTTGGTGGTAATGTTGAATTTCGGATTAACGAGGAGTGAGACCACATTACCCTGAATATAACCGTTAGCTCCTTCAAAATTGAATTTTCCGTCCACGTGAGCCGTGTCGCTATTATTCAGTTTCATTTGCGCCTTGATATTCGTTAATGCCCTGTCAGTGTACGCAATTCGTGGCGCAGCAAAAGTTACAAGACCACTTAGGGAATTAATATGGCCGCTTATATTCGCGCTGAACGATGAAACTTTTCCGGATAGAGCTTTGAGTTCTGGAATGTTCAGGACTTTATCAAGGCCAGAGAGATTTGCTTCACTACCATCAAGTTTTATGAATACGGAAATATCTTCATTAGGACGATTAGCCGCAGCCAACTCACCCTGGATAGGAATGTTGAGAACATTTGCTTGAATATCAGTCAATCCTATGCGGTTATCAGAGTAATTGAAATTCGTGCTCATTCGTTCAACTGGTAAGCCGTAAATTTTTGTGCCTTTGTAATCAATAGAGCCCATGATTTTCGGTTCATCACTCGAGCCAATAACATCAATGTTAAAATCTGCTTTCCCATCAAAATCTTCAGTCTTTAGCATTTCAGGATAAAGCGCGGTCATTTCGCTTAAGTCTAAATCTTCAACAGAGGCGTGAAAATCTAGTGTATCTCCGATAAATCCACCGGTCGCCAGAATCTTTCCTGAACCAAATTTTATATCAGACCTGTTAATCGCTCTTAATCCGGCATTTTCGCCCATGTCTATATCTCCTTTGAGCTTTATACCGTTAATGCTACCGTCAATATCTATGTCAAATTCATTGAGATTCGCAGCAATCTTTTTAACGTCAATAACTCCGTACTGTGATGAGAAATGACTATCAACGAGGCTAAATTTATCTAATGGAATTTCGGGCATAGTGTCTTCAGTGTCCGCATAAGCAGTTGCAATAAATTTTTTCGTCTTTGCTGTAGTTTTGGGCATCTTGAAATTTTTCGCGATCGTTATAAAGTTGTCGACGTCCATACTAATTTTGCCAAGTGCTATTTCAGCAAGCCTGATTTTCCCCGTCAATAACGCAACGAAATTCATTCGTCCCGATAAAAATCCTGCCGATAAAATTTGTTGATTGCTGTTATTTTCGTCCGCTATCTCGAAATTATGCAATGTATAGCCTTTTATCGGGTTGCCAGTGATTCTTTCAGCGTTCAATAAAATTTTGTAGTTCTCGCTCAAATATTTCTCTGTCATTCCAAGAATAATATCGCCGCCAATATTTGCAAATGAGAGTATCACGCCTACAACCACAATTACTAACGCAATGCCTATAAAAATTTTCGTTAGCTTTCTTGTCTTACGTTTAAGTTTTTTTGTGCTCATACGTCTTATCTTTCTTCGTTGTCTTCTATCAGGCATTAATATGTCGTCTAGTTCAAGTTCATGAGCCAACAAGTATCCCCCCTATTTATGGTTTTAAGTTAATTATAGGATAAAATATAAGCAATTTTTCATACAGGAGATAATTTATGACATCAATAAAACCTCGTCCGGGGTGCATGACAATTTTAGTTGGTCGCAAAGCTTCATTTACGGGTGAAGTTCTTGTTGGTCATAACGAAGACGCGCCAGGACGCTTTACAATGCAAACGCACTTAGTACACAAGAGACGCAGACACGCGGGCACAATGATGAAATTTGAGCCTAATCTCGCAGAAGTTGAACTTGGCCAAACTCGTACTAGTTTATTCTGGAATGAAGCTAAAACTTTCAGCAAAGATTATTCTGACTCGGCATTCTGTGATTTATACGTGAACGGGAACGGAGTTGTAATATGCTCAAATAATTGCGCTGATTCCCGTGAGGACAAACCCGAATTATTAAATGGCGGCATTGGTTACGGATTAAGAAGGCTTGTTGCTGAACGTGCAAGGACAGCTAAAGACGCTCTCGAAATTGCCTGTGATCTCGTAGATAAATACGGCTATGCTTCAAGTGGGAGGAGTTACGCTTTCTCCGACAAAGACGAAATTTACGTTATGCAGATCGTTCACGGAAAACATTACGCCATTCAAAGAGTGCCTGATGATGAAGTCGCAGTTATCCCCAATCATTACACGATAAAGGAACCTATCAAGAAAGCACGAGGCTATGAAGAATTAATCACTTACGCAACAGAACGAGGCTGGTATAAACCTGACGAAGGATCGTTTGATTTTTCACGAGTGTATCAAGCCCCGGAGTCATATGGTCACACAAAGAACACTTACAGGCATGTTAAGGCGTTTGAAATCTTATTGGAAATGGATTTATCGGGACTACTTGAGACTGAATGGCAATCCCTCCCCTTCTCAATAAAACCTGCCAATAAAGTCAGCGTTGAGACCCTTAAGGAAATTTTACGTGCTCACAATGAGCATAGCACTTCACATTTCGATAAGCCTATATCAATTTGCAACATTGACACACTTGAAAGCACTATCGTAAGAGTCCGTTTCAACCCTGACAGAATTTTAATATACAAAGCACAGGGCCGACCTTGCTATACGCCTTATATTCCATGGTACTTTGGAATCACTTCTATACCTAAAGGCTATGAGTATGTTAGCGCCGAGAAAGCTCTATTTGAACACTTCAAGACTAAGCCAGAAGATATGAATTGTATGGAGAACGCCTGGTACAGAGCCATGGAAATTGCGACAGCCTGTGAAATTTTGGGGCCGGAAAAATCCGCACTCGTTCACGAAAAAATCAGAACGTTTGAGGAAGATTTAGAACGCAAATTAAAGCCACTTGACTCACAGATTGACTTAAGGTTACGCAACGAACCCAATGTAGCTCGTGCAATGATGGAAAGTGTGTTGATCATGGGAACTGAAGACGTTCTGAAATTCACACAAGCAACGAGAAAAGCTCTAAATGTTTTCTATGGTGAGGCTTTGAGTTCTATAAAACGTGGTGACAAATTCAGCGTAAAAATTTCTAAATCTCCGATAAATTTTGATGACATTGATATTTCTAAGAGTCTTTGTGGTCCTTCGTATGCTTGCTTTGATAAATGGTCAGTGGGAACAGAAATACGAATCTATGAGGAAAACTGCGAACTAGATTTTATGCCAGGGGAATGGCTCAATGATGCAACGCCGTGCTTCACAGATCTCTATATCATGTTGGTTGACAAGAACGGGAAACAATACGCAGGCTGCGTAAAGATTCAAGTTGAGGAATAAATTTACGATGGCACGTAAGAAAAATTCACAGATAACACTCGACGACTTAATCAAACTTGGTCCGAAAAAGCTGATTATCATATTCGTAGCGGCAGTTCTGATTTATTTCGGGGACTTCTCTTTCTGGAACGTTGACGAGGGAGAAAATGCTAGCAATTATGGCGATTCTAGCTCTGGAATTGTTGCTGGAATTGTCAAGAGAGTCGTTGATGGCGATACAGCTGTTATCGTGGTGGGCAATGAAGAAAGGCGCGTGAGATTTTTGGGGGTCGACACTCCTGAAACTGTTCATCCAAATAAACCAGCACAATTCTATGGCAAAGAAGCCAGCAATTTCACGAAAAGCACTTTAACGGGAAAACGAGTATGGCTTGAGTATGACTCCAACCCAACGGATCGATACAATAGGCATTTAGCATATATCTGGACGGCTAAGCCCGGAAATATCAACGAGAGCACAATAAGGCGGGATATGTTTAACGCGAAATTATTACTCGATGGTTATGCTAAAGTCATGATAATAAATCCTAATAAACGTTACGCTGATATATTCACAAAATTTCAGGACGAAGCCAAAAATTCGCGCAGGGGACTCTGGCAACAGTAACAAGGTCAAAGCCCCTTTTTATTTATTAACGTTCAAACATGTCAGGGTATAGCGGTATCCAAGCCCTAGACTGAATCATGCCGGCGTCAAGAAACATTGCTAGCATAGAACGACCAGGATAACCCGACGACGATAACTCTTCAGGCAATGGAATTTGGATCTGCATGTGTGTCGCCTTCACAGGTAAGTCAATCGTATTCGCAAGTGAATAAATCGTTTTGCCCCCAGTGAACGCACTCGCCCTCATTAATCCTAACGAAGGCACGTCACGAGCGTATATATCAAGTTCAAGGCCATTGAGCACGCAGAAATTTAACAGCATCAACAAATCTTCCGTAGTCATTGGGACAGAAGCATCAAGTATTATGTTGGTTAATGAGTCTTTATGTAGCAACCAGAACGAATTTATCACAGTGTGAATATCAAGGCTGGAATTAACTTGTGCGGGTCTAACGTTCAACGGGAAAGCTTGATTTCGTGGCATAGGCCTATGAATCAATAACGCGTCAAAATTTCGTGGTCTTTGCCACATCACGTTACAACGCATATTTTTTTCGTTCCACACGGCTTGTGCTATTATCCTGGTGTTGTAGGAGTAATTCATAAATGGCGTCATAATTGTAGCCTCAACAATGAAGCTTTCGTTGTTCTCTGTGCTAGTAGCGATAACAGGGTTATACAGGCTTAAAAATCCCGGTACATCTTCGCGTGAAGGGATCATGAATGACTTGAATATTCGTGAAGCTCCCATGTCTATCCAGTTCACATCACCATCAGGCGAATGAAACAATGTCCAAATATTTTCCAGTCCTGAATATAATGCTCCTGTGTTCCTGTTAGCGTAAGAGCGAGTCCCGAAATCTATTATGAAGTTATAAATATCTCCATCTTCAGTCAGCACGAATAACTCTCCGAAAGATGACCACAATAAATCTCTAGGCTTTGAAATTCCGCGTATATCGAAATATTCCATGCTCATTACGTTGAGTATATAAATTCTATCGTTGGCCCTGTCAGCAACTGCTAACCAATCCGCATAACTCTCAATCGCAATAGGCTCAAACAGTAAATCCCCTGCTCCTAATGGAGGCGCCCAAGTCCTTACAACAAGGCCTGAAGATGAAGCACTGTAGAAGGCCACGTTTCTATCTGCAGGATCAGCAACAGCAAAGAAATTTTCAGCGATAAATTCAGCGTCCGATATAACCAGTGAAGGAAGTGTTGCGACAAATTCTGCCTCGTCTTGTGAGAGTGTATCAAGAGCGTTAAGCACGTATAATTCCCCGTTAGAGTTAAAGATTCTAAAAGTTCCATCGCCCAACGGAATAGCTATAACTGGTGAAGGCACGTTTATCTCTCTCAAAGCTCCTCCAGACCACGAAAACGAACCTGACATTAAATTTCTTGAAGTCTGACGCAAATATAACCTATCCCCAAAAGTGTCGGGTATGCTCACGACCTCGCCAAGTGTTCTGACTTTGCCCAGGCCCTTAATACTGAACGGACGAGTATAGCCGGTGTTCCATTCAGTCTGTACAGTAGTTTCAGCGTAACGCCAATTCACAGGTACAGGAGCAGTTCCTAACACGGCACGTAAAATTTGGTTTTGCTCCTCAAAATATCGCCTGATACGTGGCGCAGAATTATCCATGGGGCGAACTTCAAGGTAACTTCTAATTGCTGACATTGAGCCTTCCGCGTCACCAGTACGATTGAGATTTAATGCGCTCAATAAATAATAATCAACCATGTAGGTATTCTCCTGAATAGCATGATCCAAATACATCTGTGCTTCCCTGTAATCTCGTCTCATGAAATGAACGTAGGCATTATTGAAATATCGTTCGGCTTCGTCAAGATTGGCGCGTGGAATTTCAGCCCCATAAGCTTGAGGAAAACTTACGAGGCTTATTAATATCGCTATGTTTATGAAAAATTTTCGCAACGTGAATTTACTCCTTACAATCTTCAAATTTACCAGTTATTATAATCCGCCGATAGTTTTAACAAAGTCTTTTATGAAGGGAAATGATTTCACATGAGTATTCAAAGTGTACAGTCTCAAATTCAAAACACCGAGCAATATAAGATCCGTGCAAAGTCAGAATCACAGCAAGCCGAAGAGATTCAAGCACAACAAGCAGCACAAGAAGTTCAGCAACAAGTTGACGAGTACGACAAAGCTAACCCCGTTGGAGAAGAAGTCGAAGGAATTTATAGTGTATCGCAAGATGAAGAGGGCAAACTCAAAATAGATTACAAGCAACCCGAATCGAACAAACAAACTATGTCAGTGAAGGCCAACGAGAAAACCGAAGACGCAGGTAAAGCCGGAGGAGCAGCGCCCGTTGCCACTAATACTGACGAAGACGATGACGACGACGAAGAAGAGGTCGAGAAGCTCAAAAAGCAACGTGATTCAATCAAGCAACAACTCAACAACGAGTCCGACGAAAGAGTAAAATCACAATTACGCGCACAGTTACAGTTAATCGAAATGCAGATAGCTTTGAAGAGTGCAGAGTAAGAACAGTAGGAATTTATAATGCGTAAAATTCTTGTGGCAGTCGTCTTTATTGCGTTAATAGCGTCAAATTCGTTTGCTGATGCGTTTGATGAAGTTAATCTCGTCAAGTTGCCTGAACCAACTAAAACTGGTGGAATGTCTTTGGCTGAGGCTATCACTAATCGTCATTCTGGGCGTGAATTTGCTGAAGTAGATTTAACTTTACAGGAACTTTCAGATTTGTTGTACATGACCGCAGGAATTAATCGTCCAAACGGCTTGAGAGTTCACCCTGTGGCTATGGCAATTCAAGATACTACGGTTTATGTGTTTGATAGTGACGGCGTGTACAAATATAATCCTTTGTCGCATTCGTTATCATTAGTTGCAGAAGGAGACCATAGACAAGAAACAGGCAAACAGGAATTTGTGGGCAAAGCTGCTGTAAATCTCGCGTATGTTCACGATATTAATTTGTGGGAAGGAAATAAGGCCCCAAAGGAAGTTATCAGGCAATGGGGGTTCGCTCACACTGGGGCAGCTATGCAGAACGCTTATTTATTCGCAGCCTCAAAAGGTTGGAATGCCGTTGTACGAGGAAGCTTCGACGCGGAAAACTTGGCCAAGTTAATGCAGCTTGAAGACGGACAAACTATAACGTTAATACAATCAATCGGCCCTAAGCCTTAATCTTCAATCTTCAATCCTACGAATCAATCTGAATATAGCCGACGCTAATTTTTGGGGGTCATGTCGTAAGACGCGGCCCTCTTTTTCATTCTCGAATATCCACACCAACGGAGCCTCTACGCAAATTATTCCCATGTTCTTAATGACCTCACGCTGATGATAATCAAGATATAACGGGTATGAATCTTTTGCCTTGTAAGCTTCTACAATGTCGTCAGGGATCTGTTCACTGTTCACTATCACAAAATCTGGCGCACAACCCAAAGCCGCACTGATCCATTCGATATGATTCACTATGTTCATTCCGTGAGTCTCGTCGGGTTGAGTCATGACGTTGCAGATATAAATCTTGGGTACGTCGGAATCTTTTAGCTTATCGGCAAAATCAGGCAGCAATAAATTCGGAATTACGCTCGTGAATAAACTCCCCGGGCCAAGCAATATAACATCAGCTTCATCAACCGCGCTCAAAACTTCCGGCAATGGTCGTGCGTTCAATGGCTCCACCCAAATTTCCTGCAATTCATGACCATGTACAGAAATATCAAGCTCGCCTTTTACGCTCTCTCCAGTTTTAGTTCGTCCCATTAACGTTATGCCTTCGGTTGTTACGGGTAAAACTCTACCGCGAATCGATAACAAGTGATTCATTTTCTCAACAGCTCTGCTAAAATCCCCGCTCATCTCTGTAACTGCGAGTAACAATAAATTTCCCAAGCTATGTCCCGATAATTCGCCCCTATCAAATCTGAAGTCGAGAATCTTTCTTAGCTCGCTATCGTTCTCGGCCAAAGCCGCTATACAGTTTCTTACGTCTCCTGGCGGTAACATTCCCCATTCGTTGCGAATACGTCCGGAACTTCCGCCTTCGTCAGTAACTGCTACGACAGCAGTAATGTTTCGTGTAAAGCCTTTGATGCCGCGTAAAAGAGTCGATAAGCCCGTTCCTCCTCCTACTGCTACGATATACGGCCCGTTTGAGAGTCTGCGATTGATTGCGCGTTCAATGACTGGACGACCAGATCTGAATTTTATTCGCCCAAACATAAATAATATTACCAGCGTTGTAAGCACGCCCAAAACAAAATTCATCATTGGTGACCATGCCCCTTATCTCTGTGAATTACACATACACCGCTATAGAGTTTTGAATAAATTTCGCCGAGCCATTCAGCCATTGCCACAGATCTATGACGGCCTCCAGTGCAACCGACTGAAATGTGAAGCTGTCCTCGTACGTTGTTCAAGAATTGCGGGATAAAGAAGTCCAAAAAGTTCTTGGTGAGTTCGATAAATTTATGCGTCTCCTGAAAGTCAAGCAAGTATTTTTTTACTGGCTCGTCTTCGCCGGTTAAGTTCTTGAGTTCATCGAGATAATAGGGATTAGGCAGACATCTTACGTCAATAATAAAACTTGAGTCTTGAGGGACTCCGTACTTGTATCCGAATGAGCTGATTAGAATCGAAATTCCGCCGTCCTTGTCAAAAAATTCCTTGAGCAATCTGTCTCTATGCTGGTGTAAATCCATCATGGAAGTGTCAAGAATTATGTCGGCTCTATCTAAAACTGGTGCTAATAATTCGCGCTCTGTTCTTATTCCTTCTTTGGTTGAGCGTCCGTGACTCAAAGGGTGAACTCGGCGTGTACGCTCATAACGTCGTAATAATTCCTCGTCTGATGCTGTGAGAAACAAGACCTTTACGACTCCTCCCCAAGCCATGGAAATATCGTCAATAACTTTCACAAAATCTTTGCTTACGTTTCGCACGTCAACTGTAGCAACAACGCCACGATTTCTTGAAGCTTCAGGGCGTTCCGATATTAGCGTGAACAACTGAGGAAGTAAAGCTGGCGGTAAATTATCGATTGTGATGAAGCCAAAGTCCTCCAACACCTTTAGAGTCATTGTCTTGCCTGCTCCACTCATGCCAGTAACGATTATGAATTGCTGCATAAAAATGCCTCCTTTGGGCGTTATTCTACACCCTGAATTTTTCTGTGTTATAATTTCCCGCGTTTAATAATTATCACTAGAGAGGAGCAACTTCATTTAACCATGGATAAGGGAACATATCAGCCCCATGTAATACCAAGAAAGCGTAAAATAGGATTCTTAGCACGTTCTGCATCACCGTCGGGGCGCAAAGTTCTTCGTAACAGAAGACGTAAAGGACGCAAATATTTGACTCGTGCCTAATATTCTCAAGCTTAGAAAAGGTTGGGAGTTCGATTTAATATTTCGCACTGGCATTCGTGTAAATGGGGAGCTGGTGCGTTTATTGTATTTGAGAGACGATAACGAGCCTGCTGTAAAATTTGGTTGTGCTGTCGGAAAACGTTTAGGCAAATCACATGCAAGAAACCGAGGCCGAAGAATTTTGCGAGAAGCTTTCAGACAGTTGACCAAGAAAGAGAACGTTACGCCAGGTTTGAAGATCGTGTTCAATCTCACAGCTAAAGGGCTTGAATCAAAGGCGCAGGATATTTTAGGAGAGCTTGAGAAATTATTCAGGCGCAAGAAGTTAATATGCTTTCCCGTATCGCAATAGCACTAATCAGACTTTATCAGCTAATACTCTCACCATATTTAGGGAAGAATTGCAGATTTTACCCGACCTGTTCACAGTACGCTGTAGAAGTTTATCGTGAATGGGGCTTTTTGCGTGGGACGTGGCTGACGTTGAAACGATTATCGAAATGCGGAATATGGAACCCAGGAGGCTATGATCCTCCACCTAAAAATTTACGAGGTGATTAATTAATATGTGGGAACAGGCAAAATCATTACTGTTAGGATTACTTCAGATCATACACAACGGAATAACATCAATCGGACTAGGCACAAATTTCGCGTGGGGACTTGCAATAATAATCCTTACGTTACTTGTAAGGGCCGCTATGCACCCGTTGACCCAAAAGCAAATGGTGAGTATGCAGAAGATGCAGAAATTACAGCCGCAGTTGAAGGTATTGCAGGACAAATACGGCGACGATAAAGACGCATTGAACCGCGAGACAATGGCGTTATACAAGGATAACAAAGTCAATCCTGCGTCAGGTTGTTTGCCGTTGATAATTCAGCTTCCGATATTCATTTTGCTTTACGGAGTTCTCTACGATTTAACAAAGACAGAAGCATTTACAAACGTTACGTTCTTGGGTGTAAATCTCGGCGGTAGTGTCTTAACGACCGTAGCAGACGCTTTGAATCTTGTTGACGAGGCCGGCGTAAGAATCCCTAACGAGCAATTAGGCTTTGTAATGGTGTTCTTGTCATCGTTCACTAACTTGAGTTTGTTATTCTCGAATATAGGCATGTGGATATTCAACTTTATCTTGCTTATATTGATAGCGTGGCTCACGTGGTATCAACAGCATATTTCAAGCGCGGGTAATCCTCAAATGGCCATGATGAATTGGTTCATGCCGTTGTTCCTGACTTTTATCTGCTTCGGATTGCCTGGAGGAGTTTTGCTTTATTGGGGAGTATCATCGTTGATGGGAATAGTGCATCAGTTGAGGGTCTCAAAGAAGACAAGTGAGGAAATGAAGAACAAGCCGACGTTGTATCAGGAGAAGCCTAAGACGAAATAAGAGGTGATTAAATTTTGAGCAAAGAGAAGAAAATTACTGTCGAGGCCGCTAGCGTTGAGGAGGCATTAGATAACGTTTCTAAGCAATGGAAGCAGCCTGTTGAAGAACTTAAAGCCGAAGTTATCAGTGAGGAACGTGAAGGACTGTTTGGACTGTTTGGGAGCAAAAAATTAACGGTCGAAGTAACGAGCTTGGCCAAGGCTGATTTATTCTCAAGGGGAATAGAGTTTGTGAACGAGACATTGCGATTAATGGACTTCAAAGCCGAAGCAGTGCTATCAGAGACGGACAAGAATACACTGGACATTCAAGGAGAAGACGCCGCCGACTATGTTGTAGGACGCTATGGTGACGCACTCAAAGGAATGGAGTATCTTGTGAATTTATCGCTACGAGATCCAAAAGCTGAGCCACGAATCAAAGTTGATAGCTGCGGTTATCGTGAAAGACGCACAAAGAGTCTTGAGAGACTCGCTGAAGCTACAGCAAGACAAGCCGTGAAATATGGCCGTCCAGTAAGACTCGAACCTATGGCAAGCTGGGAACGTTGGGTTATCCATACGACATTGAAAGCCCGTGATGACGTAACGACCGAGTCTGTAGGAGAACAGCCGCTTCGAAAAGTTGTTATTATGCCCAAATATGATCCGGCTAAAGAGGAAACAGCTGGCCCCGCAACAATGAGAATCCGTGCACGACGCGAAAGAACATTCAGCAGACCGCCTACAGCAAGTCACAACGAAAGAAGAAGACCAAGACGTTCACGAGACAGATAAGGCCCGCCTCAGGCGGGTTTTATTATGGTTAAAATATATCGCTTTCAGTTGAGTATATCGGAATTAAGAAAAGCTCTTCAAAGCCGAATTTCTTGTAAAACGGTAATCCCGCGGGAGTTGCCTGTAACACGATTGTTTTTCCGTAAGCCAGCTTGCATATCTCATTCATCATTACACGCGCCACGCCTTGCCTACGATATTCAGGAATAGTTGCGAAATAGTACACTCCCATTAAATCCTTTTCTAGAGTTGTGAGAAATGTTCCGACGTTCTCGCCCTCACATTCAGTAAGATAAAGTTTTAAGTTATCTTTGTCATTGAACAGTGCTTCAACAAGATTGTAATAATTCATAGGAGTACCAAAGGCTTCTCCCCCAAAACCATGCCAAGCAGTTTGAGCCCAAGCTACTGAATCAGTTTCGTAAACTCGTAAATTGCTTTCAGGATTCAAATTTTGTGGTGGGGTGTAACTCATAGCCGTGAGATTTCCCGCAAACACCAAGCCGCATTCCTCAAGAATCCTTTCACCGCCGTTGTATACAGGCCACATGAATGATATTTTCTCGTCGTCGAAGAATTTCATGACGTTCTTGACCATTTCGGGATCAGTTACTCGTGCAGGATAGTAAACCCAGCTTTCAAAGCTACAGCCAGTAGAAACGCAAAAACCGCCGTTCTTCTCGTCAAGGGGTAAACTTTTGCTAACTGGTAAATTTTTCAAGCGCGTCAGGAAAAACTCTATATCTTGCCAAATAATATTGCTTGTCTTCATAGTCATCAAAGCACCTCCGGTAATCCGCATGTAAGCATTAAATTTTTTATATCTTGAACAATTTCGAAGCCTGTCAAATTTTCGTTGCGTAAAGTTTTTATTCGTTTGATTAAATTGTCAGTGTTGAAGTCCTTGCTAGTAGCCTGTAGATCGAGAAGCTTTGCTCTGACGTTTTCATGTTCTGCGTTAATCTCAAGTTCTTCCTGAGTCAATTCTCGTAAACGATTCTGCAAATCCCTGCGTTCGTCATTAGTCAAACAAGCCGCCGCGTAATCGTCCTCATTTCTGAAGCCCAACGCTAACAATCTCTTGCCAAAAGTTATTTCATGCTTCTGAAGTTCTTCTCGTCCTCGTGCCATATCAGTTTCGACACCGTGAATAGCTGTAAGTATCTTATCAAGTTTTTGTGCATATTCGTTTTTCTGTTCTCGTCGTTCGTTGAGTTTCGCGCGTAATTCTTCGACGTTCTTGGCCATTCTTGCGTCTTCGTCATCGGTCTTTTTTGACTCGAACAAGATTATGCGCTGCTGTTGAATGCTATCTCGTTCAGCCTCAACTGCTTTGACTCTGCTGGAGAGTTCATCACGCTTTAACTTCAAAAACTCACGAGATTTCTTGATATTTGCCATTCGTGTATTAGCTGCCGTTAGTTCGTGTTCAAGTTCAATGCTTCGTCTTGAATTTTTCTGCCAGTCGCTCATGCGCTTTTCGAGTGCTTGAATTATCGTAATTGGGTTTTTGTCAGGCAAATTCTTGTAACCATATGGCATGGTCTGCGCAATTAATTCACGTTTCAAACTCGTAACAATTTCGTCTTGAGTCTTGCATTCGTTCTCCAGTTGTTCTTCTTCTGATTTAGAATTTTGCAATGAGAATAAAGCGTCTTGATGAAAACGTGTAACTTCTCCACGAGTTTCTATTATTTTATCGAGTTCATCTTTTGCTATGTTCATGTCTCTTTCAGCGGCTTCGGCTGTATCAGCGGCATTGCGTGCAAGTTGTAAAGTGTCGCGAGTTCGTTGTCTTGCTCTGTCGATTTCCTCAAATGGCGGAATGCCAGTACCGAGTCTTAAGCCCAACAAAGAAACGCTTGATGAAATTTCCGTGTTAAGCTCGTTAATTTTCTTACGTAGTTCAATTTCATCGTGCCCAATCGTAGAATTTTCCTCGCTCAATTGTTTTGCTCTATTCTGTCTTGTTACTAACTCTTCGCGTAATTCCCTCAAAGCCTTCTGTGTGTCTTGTAACTGTTTGTTAATTTCTTCGGGGTTAGGGACATTTATTCCAGCCGCGTACGGGTGAGATAATGCGCCGCATAATGGACAGGGAATTTCGTTCTGCAAAAGTTCTCTGACTGCTTCAAGGTCGTTAATTTTGTTTAGGAGTGCCACACGCTTTTCGAGTCTCTCTGCTTCGTGTTGAAGTTCATGAATTTTTCCGGCTTGTTCAACGTCGCGCAAGTTAATATTTCTCGTCTCCTGTTGGATTTTCAGTTTCGTGTCCTGTAAGGTTTTGAGTTTCTCTTCAAGTTCTTTGACTTCCTGAAATTTCCTGTAAAGCATATCGAGTTCAGCAAGCCTCTTTGTGTTTTTGTCGCAGATCTCACGCCATTCACGAATACTTTTTCCCTTCAATGTACTCTCAAAGAATGTCCTGGCGCGCGCAAAATTTTTCTCAAGCACAGAAAATCTATGACTCACATCAGAGAACAAAGCCGACCTATCATTCAAGACTCCTTGTGCTCCTTGACGACGTTCGATTGATTTCTCCCATGAAGTTTTGAGATTTACGCGTTTCTCTTCGGCCTGCTCGTACATGCTGAAGCATTTTTGAATCCCAGTTAATCCTGACTGTAACTTCTCATCAATTGCATGAACTTGCAAAAATTTTCTCGTTTCTCGTAAAGCTAATTCAACTTTCTCAAGCTCAACTTGTTCGCTCTCAACCTGCGCCAAACATTCCTTAAGCTTCCTTTCAGCTTCTTCGTAATCATTGCGGGCTTGCACGGCCACTTCTTGTCGATCCCTTAATTGTTCATCTAATACCTTAACTTTCTGGATCGTGTTAAGTAATTTCGTTTGTTCAGAGAGTTTTTGTCTGTACTCTCCCTCAATCAAATTCAATGCCTCTTCAGCGTTATGTAAGTCATTTCTTGCAACAGCCATTTCGTCACGTAAAGACGCCTGCCTGATTTTGTTCTTGTCTCGCAAGACTCTCAAATCCTTTATTGCTTCATAGGCTTCTCCAAGCTCAAGAGTTTTTCCGCCGCGTTCAAGCCTCTGTTTTGATGGTACGAATAGAGCCCAACGCCTCTCCCAGTCAGTTCTGCGTGCGTCCAAATCTTTCAGCAATGCCTGCTCTTGAAGTTCGTTCGCCTTACTCTCAAGTATTCGTTTTATGGATTCAAGTTCGCTTTGTATTTCGTGTTCCTGCATTCTAGTTTTCGTTCCCCCGTTTGTCTGTGAATATGATTTTGCCGTTTTTGCTTGTGATAGTTACTCCTTTACACCATTGAAATATGAAACTTTTTGGAGCAAGAATTAATTTCGCAAGTTCATTAGCGCGTCCACGGTCTAAAGTTTTGAGCTTGAGTCTTCTACCTGCTTCACGGATCACCAAAGCTATTTCATTCTCGTTGAGTGTGCGCAAAAATTTACGGTCTTGGCCTCCTTGAGATCTCTCGAATAACTCTGTGCTTAACGCGTCCTCGTTGTCTCTTATGCTTCTCATGTCCTCACCAAAAGTTGCAAGGTGTTCAATCGCTGAAGAGTTAATATGCTTCTCGATCTCTGGTAAAAGTTTCAAGCGTATGAAGTTGCGCGTATATTTAGCGTCGTTGTTGGTGCTATCCTCACGCCACGATATATTTCTGACTCGCAGAATCTCCCGCAAAAATTCCCGCCTCAATCCTAAAAGCGGCCTGTAAAATTTTATCCCATCAAGGTCAGTTGATTCAGTTATTCCTACAGCGCCTCTTATTCCAGTTCCTCGTAGGAGATTAAATAACACGGTTTCGGCCAAGTCGTCGCGATTATGACCAAGGAAAACGCATTCACAACCAAAATTTTTAGCCTCGTTACAAATTTCATTGAGTCTTATTCGTCTGGCAGCCGCTTCAATTGATTCACCCTTGAGTCTTTCTTCAGGGACTTTGACATTTTTGACGATAACGTTATCCGTGAAATTCTTTACAAATTCTGCGTCCTCGTCAGATTCTTGGCCTCTGATTCCGTGGTTAATGTGAATAGTTAAGACTGGGCCGCGATAAAATTTTTTGAACAACCACAATAACGCAATCGAATCTCCGCCTCCTGATACGGCAATTAAAGCGCATTTGTTGTTTTCCGGGAGCCAGCCTTGTTTTATTCCGGTCTCGTGAAAATATTTCTCAAGCACATAATCAGAAAGTTCATACGGGATATTATTTTGCATCGTAAAGCATTCTGTAGATCTCAAGATTTGCCGACACCCTCTGAACATAGCCGTTAGTCTCGTCGAATTTCACAGCCTCAATCCAATGGGCGAGGTCAGCACGTTCACCAACTTCCTTCAACCATTTTCGCGCATTTCCTGAACCAGCGTTGTAAGCCGCCATAACGTATTCTTTCTTGGAAAAGTTTTTGCCTAGCCAGCCTAAATGTGAAGTTCCAAGCTTGATATTATCGCTAGCGTTGTATAAGTCGTATGTGGAGAGTCCTGCGCGTTTTGCTTCTTCTTTAGCTGTAGCAGGCATAAGTTGCATTAACCCGGCAGCCCCGACCCAACTTCTAGCCGCAACTTTGAAGGCACTTTCCTGACGCATGATAGCCCACACAAAATTGTTCTCGACTCCGTATTGTTTTGCCGCAGCATCAACAAGAGCTTTGTAAGGTCGTGGGTACAACGCTTCAAGATCCGAACGATATAACGTAGCGTTTGATGTCATAAGAGTCTCAAGCCTCTTAGCTTCTTCGTAACTTTCCTCAAGGCCAAGCCATTGTGATAAAGTCAAAGCCCTATAGAGTTCTCGTGCGCTTGCTTTTGGTCGTGAGAGTCTCAAGTAAGCATGATTGATAAATCCCCACGTCTCTAACTCACTCGGCTTAATCGTTAAATTTGGGTTCGTGCCGTTTGCAAGTTTTGGCTTAGGATTCAGAATCAGTCCGTAAATCGTCAATGGATATTTGCGAGTAATAAGGGCTCGTGTGTTCTGTGCCTCCTGCTTTTGGCCTGCCTTCTCCTGTGCATGTGCTAACCAATAAAGAATCCTTGCGCGTTTGTAATAAGTAACTCCCGGTGCGTCAGTCTGCCTGAACAATCTCACAGCTTCAGCATAATTTCCTGCGTCAATATTTCTCCAAGCTCTTGCCCACAAAACATTGAACGAGTAACTAGTATTTGGAAATGATTTCAGAATTTGTGCTTCAAAAATTTCCTTGCGTTTCGTTGTCCCTTTGCCTTCAAGGTTAATTAATGCTTGCAAAGCTCTAGCCTGAACATTGCCTCGTCGGTCTCGTGCTATTCGATCTAGAACGTTTACGCATTTTTCCTTCATGCCTTTATCTTTAGCGAGTGCACCTATACGAGTTACAGAGCTGCCTGCGTAAGAATTTCCACTGACTGCGAGATTTCCCCACAAGTTCAAAGCCGTATCGTTATTCTTGAGCCTTGAGTTAGCCCACGCGCGATAATATTGTGCCTTGCGACCTGTAGCGTTCTTGAGAGCGTCAAGCGCTTTGCTATTCTCGCCTATAGTGTGATAGTGAACTCCTAAAGCTACCTTGATATTGTTTCCGGGATTCTTGACTCTTGTCAACACTGCTGCTGCGTCCTTGTTACCTGCGTTAAGTTCGAGAAGGTCTAAAGCGTTTTCCGTGAGCTTGTTGTTGTTCGTGAGCTTGATTAATCTCGTGAGCGTGTAAATTTTTCGTTCATCAGTCCCAGCATTAGCTAACATTCGATTAAGAGCGTTAAGAGTGTTTCGTGAGTCTTTCTGCGAATCATAGAGCCTATATTGAGCGAGGGCCACGTAATATTTCAGTTCTGCCGGAGCATTTTTGTAGAGACTCTCCGATAAATTTATGGCCTTCTGAGTCTGCTTAAGATTTTCATAACCGAGTAACATTGTCATATCCGCGTAAGGTCGTATTGAAGCCGGAAATGAGCGCGAATTAGCCTCAAGGATTCTCACAGCGTCGGCCCACCTGTTCTGGAATCTATAAGCATTAGCCATCAAAGCATGATCCGTTAAAGTTTTCTTCTTCTGCGAGTTATATTGCATTTCCATTTCGGTCCAAGCGCGTCGCCAGAATAAATCTCTTAAAGCTGTAGCTTGTGCCTGTGTAATTGTCATAATGATTATTGCCATTGAGATTGTGAGTGTGAAAAATTTTTTGCGTGCTAACATTCTTTAACTCCTTTGAAAGTTTTGG
>CAJOGG010000005.1 GCA_905234205.1 uncultured Synergistales bacterium
TTCATAGTTGCGAACAATTCGAGGCGTTGCAATATAAATTTTTTTACCAAAATTATGAGCAATTTCAATCGCTTTTTGATAAATTTTCGGCAAAATTTTTTCGTGATTATACGATTCGCCGCCGAATAAAATTTCATCGGCACCGGATTTAATTGAAATTGTCAATTTTTCGATTGTATCGGCATGAACAATTAAATTTGTATTTTTGGCATTATACGGCTCAAAATTAATTTTTTTCAGATTCTCGGCATAATTTAAATTGTAATCGTGATAATTTTTATGAATCACTTTAATTTTTGACATCGCAAGTTGTTCATCTTCAAGTTGTTTAATGACTCTCCGGCGGACATCATTAATCTCACTGATTGGCACCATAATATTATCATCAATATTATAAGCGCAACTGTTTAACTCAAAAATGGAATTTCCGATTCGACATAGTTGGCTGCTTATTTTATCGACTGTCAGTGGTTGATTTTTTGCCGGTTCGACGATAAATTTTGTTTCAGCTTCGGCAAAATCATCTGCTTCGCCCCAAGAAATTGCTAATCGTAGTTTGAACGGCTCACCAATTTTTGCACTAACTCTGCCGGTAAGTGGAATTTTACGAATTGGTGCTGCACTCGTGAAAAATTTCCTGGCATGTTTAGTTAATTCAGCGTCAAAAATCTTAAAAACTCTGTCATGGACTTTTACACCGCGAATATTTTCAGCTACTGCCGTCATGGTTGTGTAAATCGTCTCAAAGCCTTCAGCCAATGATGTCTTAAATGGTTCATAAGCCGCTGACATTTCAGCAACCCTTTCAGCAAACCCCTCGCTCATTTTATTAAGCATGGTCATATCCTTTAACTGTGCCTGTAATTGAGCCTGATTCTCTGCCTGTTCGTTAGCCGCAATTTCATTTTCACTTGGCCCAAAACCGAACAAACTAGCCGTCCAATCTACAGCTCCGTTCCATGCGTCTGCAATACCGCCGGTTACGGTGTCCCAAGTTCCCTTAATAGTATCACACACACTGCTAAAGGCTTGTAATAATCCGTCAAATGCTCCGGTAAAATCGAATGTCAATAAGCCCTTTATGGTCTGGCCTGCACCTTCAAATATTCCAGAAGCACCCGTAGCAAGTTGCTCCATGCCATTAAACGTATTCTTCAAGGAATCGCCAAATTGACTTCTGAAATCTTCCCAGTGTGTCGTTACTATATTCTTCGCTTCTCTCCATTTTTGAGAGATAAAATCAGCCCCCGCACCAACGGCTTTAGAAGCAGAGTCGAATGCCTTGATAAGACCGTCCCCTATTTCATTAATATCAAGTGTAAATATTCCGTGAATAGTCTCTCCAAGGTTATCCAGCATAGACGATAGATTTACGCCTATTGTTTCGAGTGTCTCAAATCCAAATGGGAATCTTTCACTGAATGAATCTTTTAACTTGCTCCAGCCTAAAGCGATACCATCTTTCGCCTTATTCCACGTTTGAGTAACTAGGTCAGCTCCCGCACTGATAGTGTCATAAGCAGAATCGAATGTGTTAACGAGTCCTTGACCTACTTCAGAAAAATCGAACGTTAATAGTCCATGAAATGTTTCGCCAAGTCCATCAAAAGTTGAAGCAACATTTGTAGCTATTTTCTCTATGCCATCAAAAGCAAACGAGAATCTCTCACTGAATGCAGCTCTTAGCTTGCTCCAGCCTAGGGCTATACTGTCTTGTGTTTTGCTCCAAGTTTTGGCGACAAAATCAGCACCTGTAACAATGACGTTATACGCAGAATCAAAAGCCGTAATAAGCCCATCACCTATTTCATATACATCAAGTGTGAATAATCCGTGAATAGTCTCGCCTAAACCACCGAACATGGCGGCAAGATTAGTGCCTGCTTTCTCTATTGCGTCGAAAGTTACAGGGAATCTTTCAGCGAATTTGCCTTTGAGCTTATCCCAGCCAGTAGCAACTCTCTCTTTCACAGCAGACCAAGCTTCTTGAACATAAGTAAACGCTTTGCTTGCATATGTTTTCACTACAGCAAATACATCTTTCAGCGTCCATGAATCCCACCATGCTTTAATCTTGTCCCAATTCTTGTATATCAGATAGGCTCCCGCAGCAAGTGCCGCTATTGCTCCTCCGATAATCATAATTTTCAAGCCCATAGGACTGAATAAACCGCTAATGAGATTTTTCCCCATGCTCATAATTCCGGAAAATGCTTTGCCGATTCCAGAACCAACCGCTTTAAAAGCCCCGCCGATTCCTTTTACTCCATTCGTTAATTTTCCCGTTAGCTTCGAGAATGCACCAGCTTTGTTGCTCACTTCTGCCAGACCTTTTGCACTTGTCAACGCGTTTGCATTCAACGTATTTAGCACAACTCCAAGGCCCTGAAATGGTAACTTCATCACAAGCCCTGCTATCTTTGCGCCAGTCATTGCAACTTTTAACGCGGCAAAGCCTCCTACAGCACTGACAATAACTTTAGTCAAACCGGGGTACGCCTGCATGAGTTTTGTAACGCCCGATACCATAGTAGAAAACGCTTTCACAATTTGCGTGGCATAGGGTAATAACACATTGCCAATCTCAATCATAAAACCTTCAACGGCTGAACCAGCAATTGTCATTTGACCTTTGAGAGTGTTACGAATCTTTTCGGCCATTTCTTGCGATACACCGGTGGCATTTTTCGCTACTTCATTATATGCGTCGTAAGTTCCTTTAGCGGACTCTTGCATGAACAACTGAATAGCTTTAGCCCCCTCTTTACCGAAAATTTTCGTTAAGGCTGCTAATTGATCCGGCGGCTTCATGTCCTTCATCGAAGTATTGAGATCGTTAATTATCGTTGGAAAATCGCGCATTTTGCCTTTGCTGTCAACTAAAGCAACTCCATAAGATTTTAATGCTTTCTCAACTTGCTGAGGCTGCTTGGAAATTTTCTCGAATGCCTCAGACATTGCTTTATCGGCAGCAGCTCCCTTGATTCCACTCTTAGCTAACATGGTTGTATACACGCTTAAATCACTAAATGAGATTCCTAACTTGCGCGCTATCTTGTCGCTGTTCTCCATGCCTGCACGTAAATCTTCAATGGGAATTGCAGTGTGTTCAGCCAAAGCTTGTAACTGTCCGCTTGATTCACGGTTTAATCGGGTCAATTCCTGTAACGAACCATCGACAGACGATTTCATTATTGCTAACATTCCAGAGGCCGCTTCACCTCCGAAAATATTGCTTAGAATCTTCATCTGGTCTGCTGAACCCATATTGCCGATTATAGCATTTAAGGTTTTCATTAAGTCAGGCATGTCGCGCAAATTACCCGCTGAATCTCGTGCGGATATTCCCAACTTCTTGAACTCTTTCTCAACAGCCTTGGGTTCTTTGCTCAATCTTGTAAGAGCTGCCCGTAACGCCGTGCCACCTTGTGAGCCTTTGATACCAGCGTCAGCCATTTTTCCAAGCATAGCGTTTGTCTCTTCGATCGAAATTCCTAAACCAGAAGCTAACGGAGCAACATATTTCAACGACTCGCCTAACCCCGCGATACTTGAGTTACTGGCCGCGCTTGTTTGTGCAAGTACGTTACTGATTCGGTTAGCGTTATC
Organism: uncultured Synergistales bacterium; assembly: GCA_905234205.1. Classification (GTDB taxonomy): domain Bacteria; phylum Synergistota; class Synergistia; order Synergistales; family Aminobacteriaceae; genus JAFUXM01. The sequence continues at coordinate 3,610 of CAJOGG010000005.1, forward strand.
AGCCTCAAGTCCAAAACCTCGCAACGCACTCGCCATAATGTCAGCTCCTGTTGCCAAGTCCATTCCTTCAACCGTCGCCATATCGAGTAATCCGGGCATAGCTGAAATTATTTCGTTGGTCTTGAAACCTGCACGAGCTAAATTTTCCTGTGATTGTGCTGCCTGTACCGCGCTGAATTGTGTATCAGCTCCAAGCTGTAAAGCCTGCTTGCGTAATGCCTCAAATTCCTTAGCATCTTGTGCTTTGTTCCTGCCTGCGCCCGAAAACGACACAGCGTTGATCCTTGCCATTTGCTGCTCAAAGTCCGCTGCTTTCATCGTAGGAGCCATTAGACTCATTCCAGCACCAGCCGCCGTGATTAAATCGCCCTTGATGTTGTTGAACGATAGCTTCTCTTTCGTAGCTGCGAAGGCCGCCCGTGATTTTGCCAGCTTTTCTTGAGCCGCTGTAACTTTCTGAGACTGTTCAGTTAAACGCTGTTGCGATGCCGCTAAATTTTGTGTATCCACACCAGCCGCTGATAATTCCGCCCTCATTTTCGCAAGAGCTTCTGTATCTCGTGCGATCCCTGATTGTAGTTTATCAGCTTGTGCATTCAGGCTTTTGGCCTCATTAGCCATTGTCTTGGTTTGCAAGGACGAAGCCTGCATTTCACCTTTCAAGCGTTTCGATTCAGATTGAGCATGCTGTAACTCTTTACTGCTTTGTTTTACCGCACTGCCTAATCTACGGGCTTCTTCTTGTGCTTTTGTATACTGTGATTGAAGTTCAGCAGTTGGAGTCTTAGACGCTTTAATCTGATTTTCGAGCGACTGTACATTTAATTGAGCAGCTTTGTATGCGTCCCTATTCCGAACAAGTGAAGCATTAAGATTTTCAACGTTGGCTTGTGATTCCCTATATTGGTTTCTTAGTTCTGCGGTCTTCTGCGACGATGAAGTAATTTGAGTTTCGAGAGCCTTAGCTTGATTTTGTGCTTCAATCATGGCTGCCTGATTCTTGCTGATAGAATCCTGCAATTTCTGGTAGCCCTCTATTTGTCCCGAAGCTTTCTGCAACTCTGAAGAACGCTGCTGTAACTGGGACATAGCTTGCCCGGCCTTGCTGAATGCTTGACCGAATCCGCCAGTCAATGTTGCACCTATCGCAAAACTTATTTCGACTGCTTTAGCCATTAGGGAATCACCTGCCTTTATTGTTAATTGATTGTTCTAACTTTTTCGATTCGTCACTGACTATATCAACCCATTCGCTTAATTCTCGTATGGGCATCTGTAACCATTCACGAATCGGTGTACCAGTATCAGCTCGCGCTAATCTGACTGCAACTCTTCTGAGGATATTTCGGGGTTGGTCTCCGGGGTTTCTGCTTCTTCGTTCGTCGTAGAGTCCGTATCGAGTAAAAAACTTAATACCCTATCAACAACTATTCGGAAGTCACGAATTTCTAACTGCTTCAATGTTTCAACGGGCATCTTCAAAGCTCGCGCCGCAAGCCTGATACAATAGTCACGTGAAGAATCCATTACAACAGCAATTCGCTTATCCTTCATAATTTCCTCTTCAGTGTCAATTAAATCGTCGGGCCTCAAGTTTTCCGGCTGTAAGTCAAGCTCGCTAACTTCTTCATTATTCCATTTTATCGGCTTTCGTAACTTAATTATCATTCTCGCTCCCCCTGATTACATTCCTAAATTTTTTCTGACCTGCGTCAAATAATCGACACCGTGAATCTTGTATATGTAGTTCGGTTTATCGATTTCAACAACTTCACTCTCGTTGATCTCAACCTTCAAGTAATAGACTTCAATTTCGGTCTGTGTACCCGTTGCGTCATTAATTACGAGATTCCCTAGGTTCGCATTTTTCGTTCTGCCCTTCATAAACACGTAGATATGAGTGTGTTCGATTATTCCTAAGCTGGAATTAAACTCTTGATGATCCGCGTGCATTTCGATTGTATGAGCATTAGGATTAAGCAATTTCGTGATATTCTTCGTGATGGAACGCCACGTCAAACTGACAGTCATCGGCCCAATCTGACCTACACCAGGAGAATCTATACTACCTGCCAAGCCCGCACCTTTTACTTCCGATGTCGTGATCTCAATGTTAGGAAAATTTCCCTCCGCCACACCGAGTACATCAGTTTTATTCAGATATACCTTAAACTGTAGACCTTTTTCTGGAATTAAGCTCATTGATAATCACACTCCTTATGCTGCGGCAGCAAACAACGTCTGCATATAATCCGGGTAAAACTCAACGATACTGATAATTTGTTCCGCAGGAGGTGCTGGCGTGAAATAAATATGAAAACGCAAAATCCCGCTCAATAAATCCGTAGTAGGATTCTCGCTCGACAAAAATTCAACTCGTCCACCCAAAATAACACCAAGATTCTGTAACCCGTTTAATCTCATGTTGTAGCTATTCACGATAGTCCTAATTAATCGCGGTGTCATATTCGAGTCTACTTCCTGCCAAAACATTGTTATGAAGTCATTGCGTACCCAGTCAAACATTCTGCGCACAGAAATAAAACTGTCCTTCACGTCGGTATTAGCAGGATAAATTGCCGTCCTGTTTCCCCACGCTTTCCAGCCGCCTATGAAATTCAACGGAACTACAACGCCCTGACCGTTCAAATAATTAGCTTCTTCCAAGCCTAAATTAATCTCTTCGCCCGCAGCGTTCACACACGCATTTATTTGCAACGCATTATTGCTTGGAGATTGATAAGGCACGTCATCATTTCCATTGTCTATGCTGTTCATGAGGCCGATTAACTGTGTCGATAAATGATAAACATCATCACCTAATTTGACTTTTGGCCAACAAGCTATCATGTGTTCGTCGGAATAATTGTTGCGATTTTTCCATTCAGCAACTTTCGAGTAAACGTCAGCTCCCGTTGAATCGCTTGGAATATCAACAACTGCTTGTGCTGTGAAAATCCCGTTGACGTTCTCAGCTTTGGCAACCATAACCGCAGCAACTTCTGGTAACTCGCTGAACTTTGGAGCACCGATTAATCCGGGAATAAGTCTGAATTTCGGGAACACCTGATTAACAAGTTCAAGCCCTGTGTATTTCCCTGTTACAGCATTCACACCGCCGATTACGTCAGACGCACTCACACTTTCGGGCTTAAGTTTTGTGTATGTGAGGTAAACTTCTGCTTGATTCGCAAGTGCCCCCGTAGGTATCACGCTGAAAATCAAATTGCCGTCCTCATCATAAGCTAACGAGTAATCCGTATCCTTAGCATACACAACTCTGCCTGTAGGTTCGTCATCGTCGCCTATGTCGTCGTCAACGTTTTGATTAGCGGCTTCGAAGCCTATTTCAAGAATCTCTGTGCCTAGATCAATTTCGCCTGAAGTAATCGTGAATTTCTTTGCGGTCGCTAATTCTTTATGCTTGCTTGGGTCTAACACGTTGATCAACACACATGGACTCATACCGTATAAAGCAAACTGCGAGTAAATAAACTCACACAATGTATATTTCTCAAAATCCTTGCTAAATCCAAATAACTCCACCGCTTCAGCATATGAATAGCATAACTGCGGCTTATTAACGTTTGACGGGTCAGCCAAGTGTATTGGAGCAGTACCAACAATTACGGGCAAGCCTGACTCGCCCTGCGTAGGGGATATTAATGAAGTAGGAACTTCTTGTGTAAATACTCCATGCCTAAATGCCATTTAATCTCACTTCCTTTTCTTGACAGCTAATGCAGCCGCTTTTGTGCGTATAGTCTCATAGAGTTTTTCCTCGTATGAACCGTTCCGCTTTAACTTGGCTCTGACTTCCCATAATGAATCGATCGGGACTATCAAGGCTTTCACTTCGGGGATTTTATTTATTGCGTCTTCAACATTCGGTGGTAAGCCGTCCACAAACACCTGAGACTCTTGCAAACCTAGCGATAAAACATTCGGGCCTGCGTAAACTACTCTCGTATCTTCGTTCATCTTCTCAACTCCTAATAATCGTAATTATTTGGCATTAAAGGCCGTGCGATTTCCCATACTGTATTCATATAGCCTAAGAAATATGGCCAGTCCTGCTCCTGTGTTAATCCGCTCGTCATTGGCATATCAAGCCTGTATCTTCCTTCAAGAATCCGTGCGGGCATCGTCAATAAATCCTGCCTTACTTTCTCAAGAATGTTGTACACATCGCGATAGCCCTGACAGTCTTTTGACTCGACGTATGATTCTTTCTCTTTGTCATAAACACCGTCGTAAATGCCCACGATAATTTGAACTGCTGCACGCGCCTGATCCAGCGAGCCTTCTTCCTTGTCCGTGACCTCCCCCAATTTCACAATGACACAGGGAAAATTACTCTCAATATCTGTAGCTGTATATCCTTGAGGGACTATGCTCTGCTTATCTGATTTTGGCTTTACTGTTGCGCCTGAAGGTTGAGGGAGATATTGCGGAAACACCTTAACCGTTTGTAACAATCCTGATTTTGACGGTAGCTCGTAATCCTTGAACAAGTTTGTGAAACGTGTAACTAATGCATCAAGTAAATTTAGCTCAATCATTTTGACTCCTTTATCCAGTGCCCATAAACCCGTGGCAACTCTCATGTATGGCTTGTATCTCATAACAGAATACCCACGCGCTTTAACTCATGTTCTAGTCTATTGTTAAAAACTTCACGCGCACTCTTTTCTGCTTCATTAACAGTATTTTTGTTTTTCATCATCTGTGGAATTGACGGGCTCATTAACATTCTTAAACTTTTGTCGTCTCGGATAAACGCACGCTTATTTCCATGTCGATTTATTAAGAATGCTAATGGTATTGGTTTCAATCCGCCTGCCTGCTTAACTGCACCTCTAAAACTTCCCGGTTTCGTTGGTGTACTTTTAGGCGTGAATGCAAATTTAGTTAATGGCTGACGGTGTCCCCTAGAAATTATTAGCCCGTGCATTTGTCCGCCATATGATCTTTTCAGAGTTATGCTTGAGCGAATATCCTTTTGCTTCGTGAAATATTTTTCCGCCGTCTCTCGAATGCTCACCGTTTTAAAATTTTCCAATGAACGATTGACTGCAAGAGAAATTGCTTTCTTTATTTTGTCGGGCGCGTGGTAAAGATATATCCCTGCTCTAACAAGTGGAGTCCTGCTAAACGATATATTAATAAACCCGTTACCAGGAGTATTTTGAGGAGGTACTACCCATATTTTGTCAGGCATTAGTTATTCGCCTCCAATACAATCCGCCACACTTGATCCTGAATTAAACTAGCCTCCGCGATTGTGCATAATCTCCCGTCAACCCTCAATGACTGTTCAGCAGCAAACACACCTTCAATTTCTTGTGCCCGACAATATAGAACCGCTCGACTTTTGCTCAAGCCTACGGGGTCGTTATGATCTGCTAGATTTAAGTTTATTGTTTGTATACGTGTGTCTGATGTTAGGATTGAAAGGATTTTACGGCCGTCTATATCATGATAGCGTGCGAACTCGGAATTATTGAACCATACTGCGTTGTCGTCAAGGTCATGTGCTAGAAAATCAATAAACGTTCTCCTTCGTGCGTAAATATCATGAATCGACTTTAGCATTTTCCGAAGTTGGCTCTGGAATTTTCGTAGCCTTAGCTTTCTTGGTTGGAGTCGTCTCAATTGCTTCCGCCAAACGCATCTTAACAAGTTCCTGCGCTCCAGCGGAATCAGGAAGAACATCACCTGATCTATATATTCGTGATCCAGAAATAAATTTACCATGTCTTAACACGTACATTTACGCCGCCCCCGTGATAACGCCTTTCAGCACATACCAGCTCTTCAAGTCATGAGGCATTGGCAACGGACGTGAAGCTATCTCGATAAATTTCTGTGAAGGGTTTTCTGTAATCCATGTTCGCGGAATGTACTCGCCAATTCTCGTCACAAAGTTTTCGGTTCTCTTGTCAATCTGCGTAACTGCTCCGTAAAGAATCGAATTTTGCTCGCTGCTTGATTGTAGTATTACCGTCTCGGGGTCAACCAACGGCTTTAATTTCGGGATACCTTGTTCGTCCTTGTCTTCCTCGTCGCGATACCACTCATTGTACATAAGAATATCCAACGAAGCCCCGGGAACGATCATGCGGCCAATATAATGCACACCGCTTTCCAGTTCCGCAGGCTTAATTTCTCCCATAAAGACGCGCCTATTGTCTAATTGTTCCTTGAATTTCTTGTTACGCAAGAGCATTGCCACAGCGTCCCTCCCCAAAATTGCCATATCAGGATTAATGCCGTCCTTGCTCATTTCGATAACAATATCAGACAATTGTTCGCATATATCGAAATTTTCTGTCCACCTGTCTGACGCGTCAACAACTGCCACATTCTCAAAGCCATAATCAACGACTTCATTAACTCCAACGCCTTTGATTATTAACTTTCCGTCTTGCTTAACACGGGCACACATATATTCTTCACGGCGCGTAATCAAGTCTTGCAAATACAAAATATCTTCAGCGGCAATTTTCGCGGCCCTCTCGTCTGGCGTAATGTCAGAGTTCCATTCAGCTTCGCCAAGCAATTTTTGTGTCAGAGTGTCATTCGTAATAATTCTGTTCGGAGCTATATACGGTGTTGAATAAGTTTTAAGTGAGTATTCGTCGCGGTCTATTGTCTCTGAACCTAATCGCGGATTAACATACGGTGCTAACCTGCGTCTGCTCTCATAAAATTCAAAGCTGACTTTCTCGTTTGGAAACATTACGTGATTCGTAAAGAATCTGTTCTTGAAAAACGTCCTAAGCGGTGGTGCTTTCTTAATAACTCCCGCTAAAAATTTTGGCTCGTAATAATTTCTCATGCTCGCTCCCTCTATTCGTGTATATGCCTCAAGAAAATTTTGTGTATCCTCAAAATTTCACGAACCGCTTCAACGATTTCTTCATGGTCATCGTCTTCACCTTCAAACGGGAAAATGACTCGTGCGTCGTTGAAATCCCCACCGAAATACGCAGGTACTTCAGCAAATTCATTTTCGCCAATTACTATATCGTCGCAAAGAATACACATGTTCGCAGCCGTTGATAATCCAGCCTGTGTTGACGCTACATAACCATCAGAGCCAGCCATTAACAGCGTGCCTCGTTTGAACGTTCCAGCAGAAGCAATTCTGATTAGGTCAATATCTGCAATTCCCTTATTGCCAGCGATTAATTCATCAGGTGGTGGGACTACAATTTCATTATTATTTACCAGTTGAACTTCAACCTGTATCGGATCGGCCATTAGTGAATCCCTCTCATTCTGTTCATTTCGTTAAGTACTAAACTCATCGCGACTTCTCTTTCTGTGTTAGCATTCGGGGTAATATGCGGCGATAAAGCCCCATTAACTGCGCCCGCGTCTTGGTGCAATGCGTTCATCTTTGCCGTTACGCCATCAGCCTTCAAAAGTTCCACAGCTATATCGCGTACATCTCTAGGCTCTTCGTATTTGGCCTTCGCAATTATCGATTCACGACCGGGAGCGTTAAGATCGTCAAGAGCTTTGAGCCTCTCACGTTCTGTGTTCACCGCAGCATTCCTAATCTCGTTAACAAAATCAGGATATGCAGCTTCTAATTCCGTTACATTCTTAATATCCATTTCGCTTTTATCCTCCTTAGATTTTGGCTTAGGGTTGAAATTCACAAAGTGTTTAGGCATCTTTCCGCACAAAGATTCGTCTGCACGAGCGAAACCGAAACCATTGCTATAAATTATTGCGCCCTTATTTGCCACTGCAGCAATTTCAACAGCTTCCGCAACTTCATCACAGAATTTCAGATCATGCGCTTCGGTTGCAGTCAGCCAGGTCTCGTTGTCCATCATGTCAATTAACTTGTCGCGGGGTTGGCCTGTTTTTGCGGCGTAAGCTCCTACGATTAAGTCGCGTATTTTGTCTAGTACGTCCGCTGTATCTCTCATGTCCTTAGCTTCTCCGACGACTCCACCAGCAGGGTTATGAATCATCATCAAAGAATTTTCGGGCATAATGATTTTGTCGCCAGCCATCGCAACCATGCTCGCAGCACTTGCCGCTAGACCGTCTACACGTACAGTTACCGTCGCAGGGTGTGACTTCAGATAGTTGTACATTGCCTGAGCCTGAAATACGTCGCCACCGTAGCTGTTGATTCTTAACGTGATATTCTCAATTTTCCCGAGTGCCTTGATTTTGTTGATGACACTTTTAGCAGAAACATAGCCCCATTGTTCGCTGTCGAAATCTGCTATTACGTCGTACAGAAAAACTTCAGCTTCGGTATCACTCTGATTTGTTACCTTCCACACTTTTGCCTTCACTCTCCTTTATTTCATCGCCGGGTGTATTCGTAAATCCGGCCTCACGTCGCATAGTTTCTTCCTTGATTCTCTGACGGTGATTCAATTCCCAGTCGCCTCCGGTTAATTCTGCCGTCTCACGTTGACGAGTGCTAAATCCGTTTTCCACCCGCAACACAGCCGCTTTAACTTCCGCCACTGGGTCAAGTTGTCCCTGACTCGGGCCAGTCCAATCAGCCCACGAATACGCATAACGAATCATGGGATCATCAAAGAATCCCGGAGCATTTACGCGCCCTTTGAGTACAGCCTCCTGCAACCATTCTTCATAAATAGGCTGACAGAAATTATCAATCCACCATTTACGCCAATAATTAAATAATTTCCATGCCTCAAGCAATGCGCCTCGTGAAGCTGAATATGAACTCTCAAAATTTAGGAATAAAACCTCTGCGGGAACTCCCAACGCGCTACCGACTTGACGAACTAATGATGTTACGAACGCGTCAAAAGCTGAATTAGGACGTGCAGGAGAAATTGACGCAGGCTTAAATCCGTCAGGCAAAATCCCAATAGAGCCGAACATATCGCGCTTAGGGTCAGTATTCATGATGTCGGCTTTCCACTCCTCAATTTTCGCCTCTTGTTCCTTCTGCATTTCCAGAGCGTCCGCCAACGATTCCTCCCCAAGCATGTCAGATACGCTCTCATCGTCAGCCTTATGTGTGAAGAAAATCGCGAATATGCCCCCGATAACAGCAGCCATTAGTTCAGCATCAGAATATCGCCCCAACTGCTTCAGAGTCTCAATCACTGGAGCTAAAAACGGTACGCCCCTATGCTGTCCGATTCGTTCACGTGGCAAAAGGTGCAAAACATTTCTGCGGCCTGTCGCTGATCCAAAAGCAGGGACTCGAATATATTTCAACATTGGCTGACTTGTAATTTCGCTATAAGGGTGTCGATTCGTTATGTGATAAGCAATTGGCTTACCGTCAGAATCAAATTCTACCCCCTCATCAATCAACGCGCCAAAACTTTTAATCGGAGGAGTTCGTAACCTGTCGCCTTCAATCAATGCAACTCGTAAATCGTAGAGGAAATTTTTTGTACGTCTCATAGGCAACATTACAAGCGCATCACCATTCAGTAACACCGACTTGAAGGCAAGATTTTGTAGTTCATAAAAATTCAAGCTTCGTGTAATATCGCAGTCCTTACTTTCAGCCCAAAACGCAAATTCACGTTCTGTGTTATGCTCCCACTCTTCGGCCTCGTCCTCGGTTAAACCTAAGACTTCTGCGGGGATTCTGCAATTGAGAATCAAGCCTGGCCCGACGGAATTTAAGACTACCCTATCAATAGCTCCACGCCCAAGAGGCCCGCCACCAGCGTATAAATCTCGTGAACGTTCGCGTAATAATTCTAGGTTGTCGGAAATATCTTCATGGGGGGATTTTGAACTTGCATTCCAGCCTGACACACTAGGTTTTAGTCTGCTTGCCCCGTAATGAGAGTAGCCGGAGTTCTTGACGTTGACTTTATTCTTGTGTTTCTTGCTCACATGATCACCACCCCGGACGCATTATTCTGAATCTCGCTCGATTGTTTAACCTTGCTTCCAAAGCTGATAGTTCGGCCTGTAACTTTGCTATCATTGTTTGAACGTCTTTGAGATTGGCGCGGGTCAACTTCAGCCCTTCAACCTCGTAAGACTGTCCCGACAAAATAGCCGCCTCTGCATTGATATACAACTCCAAACGGGATTCAGCTACGTATATTCGTTCCTTAATCGTTGTCCTCATCTAAATTTACCCATAAAAAAAGCTCCCTTAATGGGAGCTACGAAAACATTAATGAAATGTTATTGGGCTAGTTGTATTAGCGCATGTCCAATACGTGTCCATCCACCGGTTGCAAGTAATAGCAAAATACCAGCAGCAAAGAAGAGAAATGAAGCAAAAACTCCCTGCCAGACTCCGTACATGAAACCTTTAGGACGCAAACTCACCAATAATTCATTCACTTTAGCATCATATTCCGATTTATTCTGCTTGTTTATTTCTTCAAGTTCCGATGTGAATGATTGTTCTAGGAAATCTCTCAATATGCTTACTGCTCGATCTTGATAGAAACGCAACTGTATTTCCGACTCGGCATTTTCCATAAATGACGCAAGATCAATATCACTCGGTGGACGATCATTCGCAGTGGTAAAGCGTTTAATTTTCTCGATTTTCTGTTGCTTGTATATGGCGTAGGCAATTTGTCCAACTAAATCATCCTCACCATGAACAAGCAGGCTATAGACAGTACTATAAGGTCTATGTTCCATAATGTCACTCATCAGTATTCTTTCTCCATGCACGAGATAAAGCATCAGAAATCTCTTGTTTTGTCTTACGTTCCACATAAAAACGAGCTTTCGGCGATATGATGCGTGAAGAAAATCGTCCTGATACCATTTGTGAATTAACTTGTTCGATAAGTTCACGACTAAAATGCGTACTCATGGGCAACCTCCTATATGTAAATTTTATATCATGAATTATCGGTAATTATAGCATTCATATTCTCAGTCCGCGTCTCATAAACCCTGATGAAATACCGCGCTTCGTAATAGTTTTCTTGACCTCGGGAACTTTCTTAGCCTCTGGCGTTTTCGCTTCGGGTTGCTTCTCCTGAATAACTGGCTGCTTCAATTTCGGTATTTGTAAATTTTCCGTACGCTTCGATCGACGACGCTTATGTGCCTCAAAATTAGGGTTAAATAATTCGATTGCCCCTGTGGCATAAACTCGTGTGTCTAATGGCTCATTGCGAATCCCTTCAGCTCGAGGTACCCACGTTATAGTATCTCGCCCACGAACTCGTTTAACTTCCATGCGTTCAGATAATAAACCCTTGAAGTACACTGAATCATAACCGCGATGAGCGTTCTTTGCGTCCAACGGAAAATGGCAAAATCCCGCGCCGCGATTCTCAACCTTCAAACGCGAAAATAATACGCCCTTGATCGTCGTAACTCCTAGTGTGAAAAGTGTTACGTGCCTGCGATTATTCCTAGTAGGTTTGCTCACTGACGGCATTCCCTCACGTCCACGTCCTACAATCGGGAAAATATTTCGTCTGACTCTTGGCTTACAGAATTTATATACTTCATCAGTGAAGTGTCCTGCGCTATCAATACATACGCATGAAAGCCCTAGCTTGTCGCCGTTCGCATAAGTCCATGTTTTCGAGAGAAAATCATCTAACGCCTGCCATATGTCATTTTGTCCGGGGTCGCCGTAAAAGATTCTGTATTCGATTCCCCAGCTCTCATAGCCAATGCCCCAGCCGACAACTTCACATTCAAGTCTGTTATCCTGTGTATCTATGCCACATGTTAAGACTAATACGCCGTCAGGTAATTCAGCGTTGTATTTCTCCCTGTGAGATTCAAGAGCTTCAACTTCAATTGCACCGCTCGTATTTTCGTAGGGCAGTCCTAAAACTGTATTCCACCAGCCCTTGATAGCCTCTTCGCCATTCTTGAATGCCCGTTGGTAATCCTCTATCAAGCCTCGCCACGTAGCCCAAGGTGACGCAAAAGCATTCATGTGAAAGCCGCGAATCTTCGTTACTTCAGGTTTACTGGCTATCCATTCCCCGTCTTCCTGTCCGGCCTTCCATTCAACTTCATTGTGAACAGCTCCGCACTTAACGCACTTCATAACAGGTTCGGGCAAGTCCTTATACAGAATCTGATCCCAAGAATACGGCTGATATTCTCCACAAGTCGGGCATGGCACACACCATTCTTCTTGACTGCTTAACAGAAATTCCTTGTAGATATTTGAACTTTGCAAAAGAGTCGGTGTGCTTACCATTAATATGCGACGATTCCAGAAATTTTGTGTACGTTTTATTGCAAGCGTTAATGGGTCGCCTTCCTTGCCTGATGAGGGCGGGTAACGGTCAACCTCGTCACACAATAAAACTCTAATCGGCCTCGCGGCTAATGACACTGGTGAATTTGTAGCGGCTATAGTTATGTGTCCACCCGTGAATTTCTTGTGCATCAACGTATTTCCAGAATCACGGCTGCGCGGGTCTTTGACTTTTCCCTGTAATACTGGCGTGTCGCGAATCATCGGTGCTAACCTGTCCTTGGAAAAGCTCTGCCCCATGTTCAACGTAGGATTGAGAACTAAAATCGGGCTTGGCTCTTGGTCAATGAAATAACCAATAACGTTAAGCAAAATTTCAGTCTTGCCTACTTGTGCCGCAGTCATAACTACAACGCGCTCTATCAACGGATCAGACACTGCGTTCATAATTTCACGCTGATATTCTGCTCGTGAAGTCCTCCATACACCCGGCTCTGCTGATGCCTCCGGAGGGATTCTGCGAAAATTATCAGCCCATTCTGATACAGTCAGGTCAGGTGGTGGAAGCCATAAATTATTTTTCTGGGCTCTGGAATTGTTGTTCGTCATAGTCTGCTAATTCTTTTAACGCCTCGTAAATTACGCCCTTCAATTTCTGCTGGATAGCTCGTAAATCTTGCCCCACTAGTTCCGGAGCAATTTTCGTAGGGATTGACAATAGCTTAGATTTACAGTTGATGACATTTTCACCCCACGCCATACTGATAGCAGATTTTCTGATTACATCTCCGCGTTGTTCCGCAAGTTCAAGCTCTCGCAGTTCGGCTTCGGCATTCGTCAAACGAGTTTTTGCTACCATAAGTCCTTTCTTGCCCATCTGACTCCGCCAATAAGCGTGAACAACATCGCCCAAAACGTACACGCCATCTTCAACTTTAGGAATAACACCGTCTTCAACGAGCTTGTAAAAAGTACGTTCTGGGAGCCTCAAAAATTCTGCTGCTTCTATCGCTGAAACTTCTTCGGCGTAATAATTTTTCCTATTCTTCTTCGGATTCATAAAGCCTCCTGCGTGATTTACCTAGTTTTGCAGAGGTTGAACATGAGTCGGCATGGTTAGCAAATTGAACCCCTGCAAGCTGAAAATTTCTGTCGCTAAAAAAATCTCGGGCTCAGCGGGCCGAGCGCAACCAAAAATTAGCCTCACAGTACCTTTTTTCTTTGTCGTCATCGTGGTTTATCTTGTCAAGCCCCTCAAAAATTTTGAATGCGATAAAAGTACAAACTCTAGCATTCGTTTTCGTGAGCTAATCAACGATTAACACAGGCTTCACGGATTTACGCCTACCCACCGAATCGCCAAAATTCGCCGACGAATAGAATCAGGCAATAATATCGCCACTCGGGAACTCCTCAAACAATGGCGACTCGTCCAATAACAAACTTACAATATTAGGAAAGATTCGTATTCTGTCAGGGTCATACTCAGTTGACTGTGCCACGCGCTTAACAAACGCTAATAAATCTTGCTTCAAGTCCTGTGTCTCTTCTGCGGTCAAATTAAACTTTGTCATAAATAATCACCTCATAGAAAGTTATAAGTGAGCAAATGGCCCGAAACCGTCAGCTATAAAAATCAAAATGTCAGCTTGTTTACCAAATTTCTCCTCCCAAAATCCAGGAGCGGGGGAAGGAGTTACAGGCTCAACATGCCTCCTAAATATCCATGCTCAAAATTGCCTCGTCCATGTCATCTTGCGTTATCCCTATGTATGCAAGCGTGATTGCCGGGCTTGAATGATTCAGGAATTTCTGTATGAGTTCTATGTTCGTGCCGCTGGTGTATAAAATGTAGCCGAAAGTCTTGCGCAATGAATGTGTGCCAATCTTGTACGTTAGACCACATGCCCGCGCCGCATTGTTCAACACTCGCCAAGCCTGCTGTTCACGAATCCGATACTGGCCGTCGTGTCCTTGTTTGCGTGACTTGAATAACGGTTCATTCAACACTGCACCGATTGATTGAGCTTGCTTACGACGTTGACGTATGTATTTACTCAATGCCCTACGCGCTGATGGGTGTAGCATTAAGTCAATGAATTTCCCCGTCTTCTTCTCTTGAATCTTCAGGCGTTCAACTATCGTCAATCGACCTTTACGATCTATGAAAGCTACGTCACGAACATTCAATCGCACTAAGTCAGAAATTCTCCGGCCTGTAGCTATTCCAAACTGGAAGAACGCGTAATCCCTCAAATTCCTGTTCCAGAAATAACTCGATATCGCTTCACGGTCTGATGGACTGCGGATCGGCTGTGTGGTCTTGTTGACTTTCCGCTTCACAACTCCTCACTGCCATTCAGAATGTCATAGATTAAGTTTTGAAGCTTAATTCTTGAGGAAGCTGATAATTCATCTCCGAACCTACTTGGAATTTCTCGAACTGCCTTGCGTAAATCAGTATCCTTTATATCCCGCTCCATCTTGTCAGCACGATATTTCGCTTGCCTAGCCTTGGATTCACGCTCCAAAACTTTCGCTTCAAGTAAACGCTTATCTAGGTCGGAAGGTTCATCACTACGGATTGAGCCATTACAAATTCCCTGCAAATATCTCACGTAAGCTTGTACGGTCGGCCCAAGATCATAAACTCCTCGCCCAGCCTTCGGAATAATCTTCTGCTTCG
>CAJOGG010000006.1 GCA_905234205.1 uncultured Synergistales bacterium
CCAAGCAAAAGCCGTTGCACAAGATATCAGCATCACTCCCAGCATTAACACGCTCACGAGAACAAAGCCCTTATGACTTTTTTTACGGCAAAGGAATATATGCTTCAAGCTCATTGAAATTTTTATCATTTCGTCCATTATTCACACTCGTTTGAAAATTTGATGAAGATCTTGCTTCCTTAGTGTTACGTCCAATTTTTATGTACAAGCCTTTTGGTAATTGCCCGCTGTATTCTTTTCGCCTTTCGTCTTCGTGTGAACCTTCAGGCACCTCAACGCTAAATAAATCAATTCCAGGCAAAACTAGTTGACCATCAGTGCCGTCGAGAGTTTCATATTTGATAGTGTTGGGAAGTTGGCCAGGGAAAATCCAGCGATATAACCCCGGCAAAATATTTCCGTGCATGATTCCTCCTTCTTCAATCTTGTACACCAGAGTCCCTGAAGGTAAATTCTGCGCGGTTGGGGAGCTGCTCATTATCATTAATACATCTTCTTCGTTGCCGCCCATAGCATCATGATCTATCACTGTGAGAACATTTGAGGAAAGCCGCATAGCCGACGATAAATCCCTGATAATGAAGTTCATTGTTCGCGATAAAGCTGAAAAATCTGCGTATTCATTTTGAGTCTCTACAACTCTCCTCACAGTATAAGCAACAGGAGCAAGAGCTAACGTCGTCAACATTCCTGTAAGCATCACAGCCACAAGAATCTCTATAAGCGTAAAAGCCTGCCTCGATTTAAGACAGGCATTGTGAATCTTATTCGGCATCGTTACCGGGGCCACCGATCATTAATAACGCGTTAATCACTTGGCCATTTGAATCAACTTGCGGTCGTCGTTCTAAGTGATAAGTGCCGGGCTTGAAGTAGCTATGAAGTTCTCGCAGTACGTCCTCAAGCTGAAAACGTTGTGCAAAATTTATAAGCCTGCTTATGTCTTCCGAATGTGGTTCTCTGTGGAATTGCTGCCACAACATATTGAAGCCTTGAGCTAAAAGTTCTTTGTTGTTTGTCTGTTCACCTATCTGCAAATAATGATACGCCATATGCCTTTGAGTGTCCTCACGAACTATAGGGTGTTTGTTGGCCTCGTTGAGCAAATACATTTGTACGTTTGCATTTCTTGTTGAGAGAGCTTGACGAAGCAAATAATTCCCATAAATTCCGCTCGATATATACACACAGCCAGCTATTGACGATACGACACACACAACGCCGATTAACTTTCGTGAGAAACTTGACTTCAATAACTCGTAAGTCATTTTGATCTTCATTGCCGGGAAAAATTCCCTGTTTGACATTGCGAAGGCTAACAAAATCCATACGATATTTTCGATTCTGTGATAAGGACGAGTGAACAAAGCGCAGAATGAAATTAAAGACGCCAGCGAAAAACCCCACACAGCGTTGATATTTATTTCTTTCTTTCGGAAAAATCCCACGAACGCCGCTATAAATGATGTCAGGAACATTAACACAAACAATATCCCGCCAACATAACCGCCTTCACAGAAAAATTGCAAGTATTCGTTATGTGCCCAGTGCGTGTATTGCCAGTCGTACCAGTCGTAAGGAAAGAGTTTGAAACCCTCGCGTTGTGCCTCGATATAGTGCCACTTAAATTGACCTATTCCGACTCCTTCAGGGTGTTCAAGCAGCATTGAGTAACCTGTCGTCCAGATTCCTCGACGCATTCCTATCTCTTGAACGTTCTCGAAAACGTCCTTGGTCTTCTCCCAAATATTAGGGGTAGCTATAGGAGCATAGAACGACGTCCAATAGATCACACATATAACCGCGAAGGCCGCACCTAATCTGATAACGTAATTACGATTGAACTTCCAGACCGCTATGATCGACATAAGCAAGAAGCCGCCGATCAATGAGTAAATCGCAGAGCGACTCGTTGAACGAATGACTCCCCAAGCGTTTATGCTCAACAAGATCAGAATCAATACAGCAAAATAAGTATGTTTAGCTCCCTTCAATTTCCAGACGATAGCGAAGGCTCCCACAATAAACACTGCGGCCAAGATTGCTGCCACGACGTACATTTCTACGACAGCGAATTTTATACAAATTATCCCAAGTATTATGCTTAATGCCGGGAACAAAACCACTTTTCCATGTTCATCAGGCGTTTTCTTCCAGGCGTCGTATATGTAGAGATAAGTTGCTCCGAGAACCGCTATAGAGATCCACAAGCCGAACATGTTTTGCTGTGCTGTGTTGCCTATGTAATTGCCGGGCGTTGGAAGAATTATTGAACTATATTGACGAAGAGGTTCAAGGAATGTACCCTCCAAAAAGTTTAGATTGTTCATGTCCCTAATCTGAAGCTCTGCGAACAAAACGTTGAAGGCCGCGTTGAAATTTGCAAGTATGATTATTGGACGTAAACCATCTTCAGGAAATGATGACACGCTTATAACATAGAATGCCCACACAGTTACGAAGCAGACCATTTCCAACACATAGCCTGTCGGGGAATTTACATGTATCCACAAAGGCTGCAAAGCACAATAAACTAGAATGAATGCCCATATTATTGACATTGCATCGAGCTTGAATTTGATTCGCTCACGGCCATAGATAAATAATCTCACGCCCGCAACTAATACAGCTATAGCTACTGGCACTCCAGTTATTGTCCACTTGAGAATGTGAAGGGTATCAGCAAAATTTATTCCAGAGTAAATTACATTGGGCACAGCAAGCGATACAAACCACAAGGGCATTAATATCCAAGCTGGCACTAAAGGAATTTGTTGAGGCTGAAATTTTTCGTTAAGTTTATTATTTTTCATGATGGCTTAAAAATCTCCTTGGGCCAATGCGTATCTCTCTACAGGCGCAAAAGCATCAGTGAATGCTGGTACATTTGGATCTGGGGCAAAAGGTTCAAGCCATTGATTAGCAAGTAACCCCGTGTATTTCGCGTCAGGTGTAGGAGAAATTTGTGCGGCTGTGTCTCCCATTGCAACGAGTATTATATTCTGTAAGGCATAAGCATACTTTGCTTCGGGAGCATTACACGGGAAAATCATCATGGTGTTGAATGAATTTGAGAAGGCTTTATAGATTCCATGAAAGACTCCCGATTTAGGCCCGTATATAGACGCTATTATGTTCACTATCAGCGTTCCGTCAGGTTTCAACAGTGCCCTTAACCTTTCAGCAGTCTCTACAGTTGTGAGCTGAAAAGGAATTACAATCCAAGAGCTAAACGTGTCCATAAAGATTGCGTCATATTGATCCAATCCGTCGCGCTTGGCCCTGTTTAAGAAAGTTCGTGCGTCTTCGTGAAAGATCCTCATGTTCGGATCGTCTTTGAGGTCGAAATATTCTCTAGCTGTCTGTGTAACGCCTGGATCTAATTCAACAACGTCAATTGATACGTCTTTATAATTCTCAAGCACATATCTTGGCACACAATAGCCTCCGCCTCCGAGCATTAATATTTTTTTCGTGTCGGGTTTGTAGTGAAAAGCTAGGTCATAAAATTTCGTGTACTCGCTTACAAGTTCAGAAGGGTGGTCCGTGTACATTAATGATTGAGCCGAGTCCGGATTTGTAACCAAGACTCTAACTCTTCGACCGTTGCGTGTGTCTACACTCTCAACGACCGACAAATGATTATAGGCCGTATCAATCTGAACTCCAACTGGACTAAATGGCAAGCCGTACTCATCAGCTATATATGTTCCGCCAGCAAGCACGATTAATATTATGATCGAAATTATTCTCCTCCATGCTCCCGTGTAAACAAGCACCGACAACAAAGCCAAGAGACTAGCTACTAACATCATGATAACGCCGGAAGGGAACAACGAAATCAAAACGAAGCCTCCCATGAACGTACCTAAGATACTTCCAGCAGAGTTCAACGCCGATAAACGTCCGACTATTGCGCCCGACGAGTCCACGTTCTGCATAGCGAGTCTAGCCACAAACGGTGATACCATTCCCAACAAAATACTGGCCGGAGCAAAAATCAACAACGCCGCAAAAACTGACGCCATGTAAAGGTTCAATGAAAGCCCTTGTAATGAAGTCAAGATGTAGTTGCTTAAGAAAGCTGTTACAGCCACGATGATAGCCGCGAAAAGCAATATACGCCCAAGCAATTTCCCTTCAGGTCGTTTATCAGCTATCGATCCTCCAAACCAATTGCCTAAACATAAACTCGTCATAATGATTCCGATTAAAGCCGTCCAAACTATCAACGACGTACCGAAAAACGGAGCCACCATTCGCGATCCTGCAAGCTCAATTATCATGGTAGCCGCTCCACTAAAAAACGACGTAAGCTGCAAACGTGCCTGTATCTTTACAGCTCCAGAGTGTCTATCATTCTTGTAATCGTAATTCAAATTTAAATCAACTCCTATAAACTTTGATAATTCAAGCGTATTTTAGCGGCAAGAAGTCAAAAACGTATCAGCGATTATTTAGAAAGTTTGAATGTTATAATTCGCGCAAGATTTGTAAATTTTAGAGGGGGAAATAATTTTGCCAGGTTGTAATCACGATTGTGAACATTGCGGCTCTAGTTGCGGAGATCGTACAGCCGAGTCACTTTTGTTCCAGACAAATATCAACAGTAGCATAAAAAACGTAATAGGCATAGTCAGCGGTAAAGGAGGCGTGGGAAAATCACTCGTAACTTCATTATTAGCTTCAGAACTTCGAAAACGTGGTGAACGAACTTCGATCCTTGACGCAGATATAACAGGGCCTTCAATTCCTAAAATGTTTGGACTTCATGAGACGGTTTTATCTGATGGACATTTTATTATGCCAGCTATCACGAAAAACGGGAGCAAAGTTATCTCAATGAACCTGTGCTTACAGGACGAGGGCGAACCAGTTGTGTGGCGCGGGCCTGTTTTAGGCGGAGTTATAAAGCAATTTTGGGAGGAAGTTGACTGGGGAATGACTGACTACATGTTTATAGATATGCCTCCCGGAACCGGCGATGTGCCTTTGACAATATTTCAATCGCTACCCATAAAAGGAATCGTAATCGTAACGACGCCGCAGGAACTTGTAAGTATGATAGTGAACAAAGCTTTACGAATGGCGGAAATTATGAATATCCCTGTGCTTGGACTCGTTGAGAACATGGCGTATTTTGAGTGCCCTGACTGTGGAAACAAGCATTATATTTTCGGGAAAGGCAATCTCGATAAGATCGCGACTGAAAATAATATAAAGGCTATCGCAGAAATTCCAATGGATCCGAACTTGGCCAGGTTATGTGACAATGGCTTGATTGAAGACTACGACGCCGAAAAATATCTTGGGAGCGTAATAGACGCTTTGAAATAAAAAATGCGAGGGCTTGAACTTCCTGCACAACTTGTAATGATTTATTTGCTGCTTCACCTGCGTTTTGTCGGGTTGATGTTCAGCTCACCTATATTCACTACGTCACTAACTCCAACGCCGTTTAGATATATATTTGCGGTAATGTTGACAGTGTGTTCAGTGGGGATAATCAAGCCTGAAGAGATACCGTTGATATATTTCGACGAGGTTATATTTATTGCGGCCATATGTTTACGGGAGATAATAATCGGAATAGCGTTGGGATTTATTTCATCGTTGCCGTTATTTGCGTTGAGGATAGCTGGAGAACAAACGGGCTCAATAATGGGCTTCTCAATGGCTCAAATCATGGACCCTTCGACACAGCAAGAGACTTCAATAATCGGGCAATTACATTTTTTGATCGCAATGTGGTTTTATTTTCGTTGGAACGGACATTTATTGATGGTACAGGCTCTAATAGAGACGTTGAAGCTTGTGCCACCTGGTCAAATTTCGTTGTTTCCCGCCGGAGATTTATCGCTTGGTACGTGGCTGCAAAATATATTTGTCTTGGGTATAAGAATGGTGGTACCGTTTTATTGTGCTTTGGTTCTTTCTGATATAGGCTTAGGCTTCCTGGCTCGAACAGTTCCACAAATGAATATCTTTGTAGTTGGCTTGCCTGTGAAAGTCATGCTAGGCTTTATGATCTTGGCCGCCGTTATCCCGTTAATAATGGATCTCGTACACGCAAATATAGAGCGCTGGATCGAGTTTGCTCTAAGCGTGATTAGATTTTGGAAGCCTACATTATGAATGTCAGCTCCCTAAATCACCTTTTATATATTCCTAGTCTCGCAGCAAATATACGAAGCATAAACGTTATAAGCCTCAAGTTCTTTTTCCAGCGTTCAGGCTCCTGAATCATTCTGTACAGCCATTCAAAGCCTATTTTCTGAATCCATTTCGGGGCCCTGTTCAAGTTTCCCGCGAACACGTCGAACGCTCCGCCGACTCCAACGCACAGAATATTTCCGAGTCTTTCACGATGTGCATATATCCATTTTTCCTGTCTAGGTTGTCCCATTGCTGCTAACAAGATTTTCGCGCCACTCTTTGCTATTTCGTCAGGTATGTGCTTGTCTCGTATGTCAAAATATCCGTCACGCGCTCCAGCAACTATCAAGCCCGGGAATCTAGCCTGTAAAATTTTCGCACACTCTTTAGCTGTGTTACCTGCCGCTCCAGCAAAATATACCGGCCACCCCTCGGCGCTTGCAAGTCTGCAAAGGTTCTCTGCAAAATCTATTCCGGCCACTCGCTCCTGAACAGGCATTCCCAAAATTTTCATGCCCAAGCAAAGTCCAAAACCATCAGCCAATTTCATTGACGCACTCTTCACGACTTCAAAGAATTTAGAGTCATCTATGGTAGTTTCCATTCCGATAGCGTTAAGAGTCACGACAAGCTGTGCGGAGTCTTTCTCTGGATTAGAGATTAAACCACGAGCTTTTGAGAGCGCATAATTCATTGACACGTTATCAAAGCTTATGCCCCATAATGATGGGTGAGCGGGAGTTTCTTTCTTTCGGGTATGCCTGAAGATTAGCACAAGCGCAATTATTATTAGAGCTATAGCCCAATGTTCCCAAGCTGCTGCAATACTCGTCAATGCACATAAACCGGCCACCGATTGAACTGCTTCAGGGTGTTCAACTCCTCCACTTAACATATTACGATAAATTTTGCCCGTTGAATTTTTGGCTGACGTTTCAGAATCTGTCAGCACCTCACGAACACAAGCAAGGAATATTTCAGTGATAGGTATTGCAAATAATCCCAGCGACAAGAATAAAACTGTACTTAGAACAATTCCTTTACTGTTACCCATTATCGCAGTACCAGCAACTATAAATCCCCACAATGAGGCCATAGCGTTTCCAGATTGTCTGAAGAGATTCCCGAAGCGACTCCAATATGCAACAAGCAGCATCATTCCCGCGAATGTCATAAACAAAGCTCCGGCATCTGTAACTATGCAAACAGAAAGCATCAACACAAACGTAACGGCCAAGACATGACCAACAAGTCCAGGAATTTCATCAAGGTAGCGAAATATAAACGGGAAGAAGCTAAACCATACTGTACCGGCTATGAATGAGAACGTAGGCGAAAGATAAATATACTCGTTGTCAGGGAAGCGAATGAAGCTCACTGAAGGCCCGAAATACGTACACAACGCGCCTATGATTGGATAAAGCAAACGCCAACGCGAATCACGATAAATTGTTTCAGAGATACCTGCAAAACACGCAAGCATTGCACAACATACAACTACACGATCTTGAGAATCTCCGAACCATAACGCAAGCAGCAGCCACGCGCCAGCCAGAACTATATCGCGAAAATAAGCATATTGCCGGGGCGTAACCTCCCGTTTCAGAAAATGTTGCACCCCGATACACGCAGCCGACGTTATCACACAGCCGACTATCATGTTACAAAGATTACTTGTTAGAAATGCGTTCAAGGCCGTCCATATATGGCACAAGAGCTTTTGGAATGGTGATGCTCCCGTCCTCGTTTTGGTAGTTCTCGATTATTGCTATCAACGTTCTTCCCACAGCTATTCCGGAGCCGTTTAACGTATGAGCAAAGCGAATCTTTCCTCCGTCAGCAGGTCTGTAACGTAAACCCATTCGACGCGCTTGGAAGTCCTCACAGTTTGAACACGAGCTAATTTCGCGGTATTTATCCTGTGAAGGCAGCCACACTTCTAAATCGTAAGTCTTGCATGATCCAAAGCCAATATCTCCTGAACAAAGATTTACGACTCTGTATGGCAATTCCAGAAGCTCTAAGACTTCGCCGGCGTTGTTTGTGAGTTTTTCGAGTTCGTCATAGCTTGTTTCGGGCGTACAGATCTTGACCATTTCGACCTTATCAAATTGGTGTTGACGCATCAAGCCTCTTACGTCACGTCCTGCGCTACCGGCCTCACGTCTGAAGCATGGAGTGTAAGCAGTGTAATACAGCGGCAAATCTTTCTCCTCAAGAATGCTTTCACGGTTTAAGTTAGTCAATGGCACTTCAGCGGTCGGGATTAGCCATAAGTCATCGTTCTGAAGCTTGTATAAATCCTCGGCGAATTTGGGAAGCTGTCCTGTACCCTCAAGAATTGCTGAACGAACCATGAAAGGCGGCTCAACTTCAAGATAACCATGTTTGCGCGTGTGAAGGTCAAGCATGAAATTTACGAGAGCACGCTCCATTCTTGCGCCTAAACCCTTAAGCACTGTGAAGCGACTTTGAGCTAACATAACGCCCTTCTCGAAATCCATAATGCCTAACGCTTCGGCCAAGTCCCAATGAGGCAACGGAGTGAATGAGAATTTCTTAGGCTCGCCCCATTTACGCACTACAGGGTTATCATTTTCATCATTGCCGATAGGAGTTGTTGTGCTTAACTTGTTGGGAAGAGTCATCAAATAAGTGTGTAACTCTGTCTCTACCTCTGAAAGTTCTGAGTCAAGAGCTTTAATCTTGTCGCCCATTCCCTTAATTTCAGCTTTGAGTGCTTCAACGTCAATTTCCGGGTGATTCTTGCCCATGCCGATTTTCTTGGAGCCTTCGTTGCGTTTTGCTTTGAGGTCTTCTGTTTCTCCTATGATTTTGCGGCGGCGTTCGTCAAGTGTTACTAGCTTGCTTAAATCAAAATCGTGTTTACGATTCTTGAGGATTTCGGCGTATTCGTCTTTATTAGCAAGTATGTATTTGATGTCAAGCATTTACTGTCATGGCTCCTGTGTTGTTCTGCTTACGGATATTCTTTAACATGTTCGCCATTTCTATAGCTACCACTGCACAATCTGCTCCCTTATTGCCTGCTTTGCTTCCCGCTCTGATTAAAGCCTGGTCAAGAGTATCAGTCGTCAACACACCGAAAGCTATTGGCACGCGATTTTCGAGTCCAGCCTGTGCGAGTCCCTTTGACATTTCAGCAGCAACATAATCAAAGTGTGGAGTATCTCCGCGAATAACTGCGCCTAATGCGATAATGGCATCGTATTTCCCGGTTAATGCAAGCTCTTTAGCGATCAATGGCAATTCCCAAGCTCCTGGCACCCAGTAAATATCAATCGCGCTTCCTGAAACGTCATGACGCATAAGTCCATCTTTTGCACCGTCGATTAACTTTGTTGTTACAAGCTCATTGAAACGTGAGGCGACTATGGCAACGTTCAGCCCAGTGCCTATTAACTTACCTTCTATTATTTTCATGTTAAATTATTCCTCCTAAAATATGTCCCATTCTGTGTTCTTTAGTGCTTAAATATTTCTCGTTGTACTCATTGGGATTGATTAATATCGGCACTCGTTCAGTGATTTCTATTCCGTATTCCTCAAGCCCTGAAATTTTTCCGGGGTTATTGGTCATGAGTCTGATTCGCTTCAGTCCCAAGTCCTTGAGAATCTCCGCGCCCGTCCCGTATTCTCTCATGTCCGGAGGGAAACCCAACGCTACGTTAGCATCGACTGTATCGAGTCCTTCATCTTGCAACTTATAAGCACGCAATTTATTAAGCAAGCCAATCCCTCGACCTTCCTGACGCATATAGAGCAGCACGCCCCGGCCTTCGTCAGCTATCATCTTCAAAGCCGTATGAAGTTGTGGGCCACAATCGCAGCGTAAGGAGCCTAACACGTCACCAGTAAAGCATTCGCTATGTACACGAGTCAAAACAGGTTCGCCCGATAAAATATCCCCCATAACTAAAGCCAAATGCGTGTGTGCGTCATCGTCCTGTGTGATACTTCTGTAAGCGTTCACGTTAAAGACGCCCCATTCAGTCGGGATTTTGACCTCAAGTTTCTTCTCTACACGCTTAAACTCTGATTTAGTGATTATTATCTCGTGTTCATGTTTATGACAGTTCATTTATACACCTCCTTACATTTCCAACAATGACGCTAAATAATTTCCCGGTTTGCTGTCTCCATTAGAATTATACGCGCTCACATCGTCTTGATGAATCAATCGTGCTACATACTTTCCAAGAATATCAGTCTCAAGATTTATCAAGCCGCCAGGTTTTAAGCCGCCAAGTGTCGTAGCCTTTAACGTTTCAGGAATCAATCCCACCGAAAAAATTTTGTCGTTCACGTTTATAACCGTCAAGCTTATTCCATCAATCGCCACTGAACCTTTCTCGACGATTCCCCGCAGCAAACTTTTATCTTCAGGAACAAATATAGCTTCTTTCGTTGTTGTGCCAGTTATCTCAATCAATTTTGCTACACCGTCGACATGACCAAGCACCAAATGGCCATCAAGCCTATCACTTAATCTTATCGCGCGTTCAAGATTAACTCGTGTTCCTGTGCGTAAAGCTCTTCCGAACCAAGTACGCTTGAAAGTTTCCCGCATCATTTCGACGTCAAAACTTTGTTTATCGTTTCGTGTTACGGTCAAGCAAGCCCCACTAACTGATACGGATTGACCAATTTTTAATTCGCCTGATAGTTCTGAATCTATTGTGAGTGTGTAAAATTCTCCGCTCTGATGAAATTTTTTGACCGTCCCCAAAGTCTCTATAAGTCCGGTGAACATGTTAATCGCCCTTCCACTAAAATATCTTGGCCAAGTTGTGTAAATTTTACGTAATTGACTCCAAACGCTTCACTTACAGAGTCAAATCCCATGCCCAAGTTAAAGCCTTTGCCCTCGCCTAAAATTTTTGGTGCGTAGAATAAATTCACGTAGTCAGCAAAACCCTCACGTAAAAACGTGCTCAAGACTTCCGGGCCTCCCTCAACCATAAGAGTCAAGACGCCGCGCTTCACGAGTTCTTCAAGAGCAGATTTTATATCACAATCAAGAATCACATAATTGTCATCGTTACGAACTTTTGCATTCTTGGGTGTTCTGTGTTGCCTATCAAGTACAACGCGTAAAGGGTTTATTCCGGCTACATGCCTTACGGTTAATTCAGGATCATCGCTCAAAATTGTCCCTACTCCGACTAACAAGGCATCATTACTTGCGCGTAACTCATGAGCTTTTGTGCGTGCTTCAATTCCTGTGAGCCATTTACTTGAGCCATTATCTAGACACATTTTCCCGTCGAGACTCATAGCGGCTTTGAGAGTTATAAACGGTCTGTGATATTTATGTACGAATACGAATCCACGATTGAGCCATTTTGCCCGCGCGTTAATTTCTCCTTCAAGCTCTGTAAGTTTTATTCCGGCGTCACGTAAAATATTTATGCCCTTGCTATTTACTTTAGGGTTTGGATCTCTCATAGCAACAACGACTTCAGAAACGCCTTCTTCAACGAGTCTATTAGCACAAGGTGGAGTCTTGCCATAATGTGAACAAGGTTCAAGCGTTACATAAACAGTTGAGCCTCTTACGTCGTGATTATGTGCCTTAGCGTCATTAAGAGCTTCGATTTCTGCGTGGGGATATCCGCATTCATGGTGCCAGCCCTCGCCAATAATCTTGCCGTCCTTCACGATCACACAGCCCACCATTGGATTAGGTGAAGTTCTTCGTAGGCCACGCGACGCTAACGACAGCGCTTTATTCATGTAAATATCGTGTGAAATTTTCTTTGCCTCCAAAAACTTTTTGGCAATATTTTACCCGCGGGGTGTATCATTAGCAATTATTTTTAATTTTTTCAGGAGTGTGTACTTAATTTTGAATGTAACAAAAAATCTGCGTCTTATATTAATTTCGATCGTGTTGATTCTATTCACAACCACAATTTCTTCCGCAGCATC
This sequence comes from uncultured Synergistales bacterium, assembly GCA_905234205.1. GTDB lineage: Bacteria > Synergistota > Synergistia > Synergistales > Aminobacteriaceae > JAFUXM01. The sequence continues at coordinate 12,109 of CAJOGG010000006.1, forward strand.
TCGACGACCAATAAAAACTCCCCGAAATTCTTACGATATTATCATAGCAGGAGCAGGCACAGGAGGAATTTCTGCAGCCATACAAGCAGCTAGAATGGGAGCAAGCGTCTTAGTTGTAGAGCCAAGCACATGGATCGGTGGACAAGCTACAGCGGCGGGGGTCTCTACTATGGACGACATGAGCAGACAGAAGAGCGGCTTGTATTTGGAACTCATCAACATGATTAAAGGCTATTATGATAGACGCGGAAAATCTATGGGCACATGTTACTGGAATTCTAAAGCAAGTATAGCCTTTGAGCCTCATATAGGCCAAGAAGCATTTGTCAACCTGATAAATGACGCTCGCAAAAAAGGCACTTTAGAATTTTTAATGAACAGTGAAATTATTAGAGTGCAGAAAGAAGGAAATAGAGTTACTGGTGTAACAGTCGGTACTCCAGAGAACGAGAGAAGCTATTTATGTGAAGTTCTGATCGACGCGACTGAATACGGGGATATACTCCCATTGACGAACACACCATATAGAGCCGGAAACTCTGTATCACAATTCATAAACTCTGAAGCAATGATTCAAGATATTACTTGGGTCGCAATTATGCACAAATATCCCGGCGGCGTACCCGATTATCTCAAGCCAAGTGAACCTCTTCCAGGTTATGAACTCGCTAAACGAAACTACGAGAGCTATGTTACTGTAGACGGATTTAATTTTCGCAACACTTACCCGGTTTTAACTCCTGTAAATTTCATGACGCATAATTCTTATAGAGGGCTTCCAGATTCGTCTAACCCATATAATTACGACGCTGATAAAGATAACAGAATGTACACGACAAAAACCAGCGTGAACTGGGGCAACGATTACCCGGGTACTTATTTATGGAATGGCAAGAAGGGTTTACCAGTTGGCTATCTTGAGAATAGAGCCTTACGCAGACAAATTGAGCGCGACGCTTTAATCAAGACGTTACATTTTATATATTACGTACAAAATGAACTTGGCGAAGATTGGTCAGTAGCTGATGACGAATACAAGAATCGAATTTTACCCGAGGCAGCACGAGGACTTCCTTATGAGTGGCAAGAAATTGTTAAGCGTATGCCAGTTATTCCTTACGTGAGAGAATCAAGACGCATTATAGGCAAACATACTTTGACTTCTGAAGAGCTTCTGCATAATTCATTGAGCTATAGGGACGGACAAACTAGCCATGAATTTTCTGACGCTATAGCAATCGGAGGTTATATTCTTGATTTACACGGAGCAGCTACTGATGCTGATATTGAATGGGATTTTGGGGAACGAGCAAATTCTGCCATAACTAATCGTCCTCGCGGGCCTTTTCAGGTTCCTATGGATATATTGATTCCTAACGAGACCGAAGGACTTATAGCGGCGGAGAAAAATTTATCAATGACTCGTTTATCCGCGGGGGCTTTGAGGTTACAACCTATAACAATGATGACAGGGCAGGCGGCTGGAGCTTTGGCAGCTATATCAGCTAAATATGATACACTTCCGCGAAATGTTCCGGCACTTCTCGTTCAATGGGAATTGCTTAATTCAGGCGTTAATCTTTCGCTTTGTAAATATTCCGACGTTCCTGAAGGTCATTCGATCAACAAAGCTGTACAAATATCAAATCTATATGGCCTAGTTATTCCCGACGATTACCCGCATTCAGTCTCGTATAACATCAGAGATTTTGATGATCCAGTTTTGGCGAACGCTATCATAAAAGGTAACGACAAAGGTCTATTCGGGATAAGCGACATGATGACAACGACGGAGATAGCAAAAATTTTGGAGCGGGCTAAAAAACTTGTAAGGCCAAGAAACTCAAGGGTAGCCGCAGAACTCAAGCGCGATAGATACATAACGAGAACTGAATTTGTTAAGGCAATGTGTGAAGCTTTTCCCGAACTCAAGAACATTAAACCTCAAAAAGATATTCGCCAGCCATTTAAGAAGGACAGAAATAGAAATTGGCCATACGTGGAGATTTTGGGGAGGCTTGGCCTGTTGAATGTGTACGCGATTGATTCAGAGTTTCATTACGGTCGACCTGTTACTAAAGGAGAAGCAACCGATATTATAGTTAGAGCTTGTGTGGTATTAGCTGCGAGATAGCTTATAATTGACATGATTAATAAATTTTCAGGAGGTATTTATAGCAACATGAAAGAGAAAAACAAAACTTTAATGCGCAGGCGTTCGGGCTTTACGTTAATTGAAATTATGGTCGTGGTTGTCATTTTGGGATTACTCGCGGCACTCGTCGTTCCTAACATTGGCAGCAACGTCTCCGAAGCTCAACGAACAGCAGCAAGAACTCAAATTGGCCAGATCGAACAGACCCTTCAAATGTACCATTTACACAACGGCTTTTATCCAAGCACACAGCAGGGACTCGAAGCTCTCGTTACAGCTCCAACTACTTCACCAGTTCCACGACGTTATCAAGACGGCGGCTACATGAAAAAAGTTCCTGAGGATCCATGGGGAAATCCTTACGTGTATAGAAATCAGGGCGGACGAGTTCAGATTATCAGCTACGGGCCTGACGGAGAAGAAGGCGGCGAAGGAGTCAACGCTGATATTTCAAACGAGGATTAATTAATTTGCGACGTTCAGGTTTTACGCTCGTAGAGATCTTAATCGTAGTTATGATAATGGGATTGATGGCCGGGGTAGCGATACCGCGGTTGTCTTTCTATTTTGAGCCTCCTTCAGCAGTCTTGCAACGAGCCATTGAGGAAGCTAGCGACAAAGCTTTGTCCGGAATACCTATACGACTTTCAATAAAACTTGAGGGAACTACGCGACGTGGCTATATGTTTGCGGAAGCTTTGGTTCAGAAAGAAATTGAAGAAGATAGTTTGAGCGCATTTCTTGGGAATAATTCTTCGCGGCCCGTTGTACTTGAGTGGCAAAACGTGAAGCTTAAAAATTTACCGGACAACAGCGGCTGGAGATTTGAACCCGAGATTATATATTTTTACTCCGATGGCTCATGCTCTCCAGCGCGAATTTCTTGGGCAGCTCCTAACGCATCAATAAGCGAAATCGACGAATATATATTAACCGTGACAGGATACTGCACAAAACTTGATAACGAATCTAAATATTAGACTCAACCCACGCTCTTAACGATTCAGCGTCCTGAAACCCAACCTGACGAGAAACAACTTTACCTTCTCTCAAGATCATCAAGTTCGGAATGCTCATAACTCTAAATTTTTTCGCCAACTCGGGATTTTCATCAGCATCAGCTTTGAAGAATTCAATTTTGCCGGCCAAGTCTGGTGACTCCGATAACTCTTCGACGACAGGGGAAATAGCCTTACAAGGTCCGCACCAAGTCGCCCACACGTCAAGCAGAGCTACTTTGGCTGCATCAAGTTCAGTTGTATCGCTGTTTGTGATTGCCTTAACTGCCATGATTAACTCCTCCTATAACAACGATGCTAAACACGCATCAACGTTGGCCATATCTTCGGTGGGTTCAAAGCGTTTTACGACTTCACCATCACGATTTACGACGAACTTTGTGAAATTCCATTTGATGTCGGGTTTCTTTGCGTAATCAGGATCAGCTTTGCCAAGCATTTCTTCAAGTACAGGTGTTAGCTTATGGCCTTTGGGGAATCCTTCGACACCTTTCTGACTCTTTAAGTACGTGAAGAGCTTTAACTCATTGGGGCCGTTTACGTCGGATTTCTTGAATGGCTCGTAGGTGGTGTTGTAATGAAGCGTGCAGAACTGATGAATTTCTTCGTCAGTGCCAGGAGCTTGTGCGCCGAATTGGTTGCAGGGTACGTCGATGAGTTCGAGGCCTTTGTCATGATACTTCTTGTACATTTCCTCGATCTGTTCGTATTGAGGCGTGAAGCCACAGCCTGTTGCTGAATTGAAGATCAACATTACTTTGCCCTTGAACTTTGAGAGTGAAACTTCTTCGCCCTTGGGAGTAAACACCGAGTAATCATAAATTGTGCTCATTGAAAACGATACCTCCGTTTTAAAAATTAGTATTAATGCAAGAATTATTTTGAGTGATTTAGATTTTACCATAACGCTATTTTCCTTTGATAATGCGAACTTGATAAGAATTTCCAGAGTAAGCAAAAAGAGCCTGTTTCTCCGTTAGGAGTTGCAGACTCTGTTATGGTTGTTAATTGTTCAGCGTCAAGAGATATTCAAGCTTTGTGATCTTCTCGTTAGCTGAAGAGTTTGCTATTATTCCGTCCTGATAAGCCCGAATGAACGCCTTGTTATGTTCGAGATTTCCGTCAGTGTTTCTCACAAGTTCTCGCCTCAAATTAATTCGTTCATCGAGCAATTTATCAACCCTTTGTGAAAGAGTGTCAGCTAAATATTCGATTTCATTCAGAGTTACAGCCATTAGCGAATCACGTAACCTTTTGCTTTGAGGGTTTCGCGAACGTTATTGTGAACAGACTCAACTTCCTCATCTTTGAGTGTTCTTTCATGAGAGCGATAACTTAACGAGTACGCAAGACTTCTATAACCTTCTGGAATGCCTTTGCCCTGGTAAACGTCAAACAATCTCAACTTCTCAAGCGTTAATTCTCCTGACACAGAGTCGCGAATATCTTTCATGACTTCATCATTACTCTTGTCAATCGAAACTAGCAACGAAATATCACGGAATGACGCAGGGAACTGACTCGGAGGAATTAATTCAGGCTTCTTGACATCAGCAAGACTCGTTAAATCTATCTCGAACACGTAGACTTCATTAACGTCAAGCTCTTGTTCTAACGCTGGCTTCAATCTCGCAACGAATCCAATTTTATTTCCCTTAACAAATATATCCGCAGTTTGTCCTGAATGCGTGAAAGGTTCTTGGCCGGCTTTGAATATGGCTTTATAGCCTCGTGATAATATCAACGCTTCAACATCGGCTTTAACGTTATAGAAATTCTCGCTGCGATTCTCAAACGGTGAACGAACGTCAAGGCCATTAAATAAAATTCCCGCAACGTGATCAGGTTCAGAGTCATTCACGAAAACTTTTCCTTGCTCAAAGATTCTCACGGGATCGCGCCAACCTGATGTAATGCTGGTTTTGAGTCCCATCAACAAGCCCGGTAAAAGAGTCGTACGCATTGCCATTTGGTCACGGCTTATCGGGTTAGCTATCTTCAAAACTTTTGCGCGTGGATCAGATTCTGGAAGCCTCAATTTCTCCGGAAAATCTTCAGGCAAGAAACTATACGTAACAACTTCAGTGTAGCCACGAGCCATTAACGTATTGCGAACGAATCCCGCAAGCTCCATTTGAGTCCCAACCGTAGCACGTCTAGGCATTTCCCCTGGGAGTCTTTCTTCAGTTTCATTATAACCTCTGTAGCGTCCTATCTCCTCGATTAAATCTTCCTCAATCGTAATATCTGGTCGCCAAGTCGGAGGCATGAAGGTTGCTTGTTCGGAATCGCCGTTGACTTTCTCAAGCCCAAAGCCCTCAAGAATCTTTGTTGCCTCGTTCATGTTGTCCCACGATAAATAAGTTGCAAGTTTCTTGCGAGTGAGCTTAACAGGTTTTGGCGAAATAATTTCATTCTCTGCGCTTAACGGTTTGTAATCTACGACAGCGCCGCACCATTCACGAATCAAATTACTAGCAGCCATAAGAGCAAGTTTGCTTAATTCCGGGTCAACAGTCCTTGAAAATCTAAACGCAGCTTCAGAATTTATTCCGAGCCTTCGTGACGTATGACCGACTCTCACAGGAGAGAAACACGCGCTTTCTATTACGATTGTGCTAGTATCGTCGTTGATGCCAGTTTGTTCACCACCCATGACTCCGGCCAAGGCTATAGCTTCTCCTCCCGAAGTGATTAACATATCGCGTTCAGTTAGGTCACGTTCTTTGCCGTCAAGTGTAGTCATCTTCTCGCCCTCGTGAGCAGCTCTGACTGTAATTTCGCGTTCAGGCAAAGTATTTAAGTCAAAGGCGTGTAAAGGTTGGCCAAGCATGAGCATAACGTAATTCGTAACGTCAACTGCGTTTGTTATAGGTCTCATTCCCAAGTGAGCAAGGTCGATTTTAGCGGTTAATGGGGATTCTTGCATC